>JAAYPU010000113.1 GCA_012519645.1 Clostridiales bacterium
CAGGAGCTTAATGATTTTGTAATACAATGTTATAAAAACAATTTGCAGTTATCATTGTATACAATTGGTGACAGGGCTATTGAATCAGCTCTTAATGCTCATGAGAACGCACTGTATCAAACAGGAATAACAGGGCTTCGTCACAGATTAGAACATGCTGAATTAATTAATGATAATCAAATTAAAAGAGTAAAAGATTTAAATATTATTTTATCCATGCAGCCAACATATGAAACATATTGGGGCGGAAAAGGAAAAATGTACGAACAAAGGCTGGGAGACAATTACAAACGGACTAATCCGTTTAGAAAGATAATCGATAATGATGTTATAATATGTGGAGGCTCAGACAGCGATGTTACAGAGCCCAGACCTCTTTTAGGAATTCATTCCGCCGTAAATCACCCTGTAGCGGAACATCGGGTTGATATATATGAAGCGTTGAAAATGTTCACTTGCAATGGTGCATCTGCTATTTTTGAAGAAAACAACAAAGGTACTTTAGAAGCAGGAAAATTAGCCGATATTATAATTCTTGACCAAGACATCCTTTCGGCGCCGTTAGAACATATAGATAAAATTAAAGTATCCGTAACTATTAAGTCAGGGGAAGTATTGTATAACAGTCTCGGATAAATAATAGCAAGGTAAATGATATGTTAAATTTACGTTTTTTAGGAAAATCCAAAATTGAATATAATGGTAAAAATATAGAAGATCAGCTTGGAAATAAAGCCATTGCTTTAATTTGTCTTCTTGTATTGAATGAAAGAAGATATTTAAGCAGAGAAAAAATCATAGGCTATTTGTGGCCGGACAGCAACACTGATGCTGCAAAATATAATTTACGTTATAATTTGTGGCTGATAAAGAAAAATATATTAGAAGACAAAAATAATAATTCATTTTTAAGAGTCGATACCGAATGTTGCGGAATAAACAGTAAATATGAATTTAATTGCGACATTATTGATGTAATGAAATTCAAACCAAGCTGCCAAGATTCGATAGAAAGTATATTAAAGCTTAAAAAATTGTTTCGCGGCGATTTATTGGAAGGTTATTATTTCAATAAATGTGATGAATTTAATGATTTGATTATATATGAAAGAATAAATTTTGAACAGCGTAAGGTCAAAATACTGAACAGATTAGTGGAAGTTTACGAAAATGATAAAAGGTATGAGGATTGTATTGATGTATTGAACGAAATTTTAGAAATTGAACCATATGATGAGAAAACAGTTCTAAAACTTATGGATATTTACCAAAAAAGCGGGAAACGAGCCGTAGCAATAAATTATTACAATGAATTCAGCTACAATTTATCATGCAGCCTTGGAATACATCCTTCAATTGAACTCAGAAATAAATATAATGAAATCAAAATGTCTGTAGCAGAGTTAAATGAAACAAAGAGCAGTAAAGACATTACTGCGAAAGATAAGGATATAAATATTATTTCTTATTGCATCAAAAACGTAGAATACTTTTGGATGTCTGATGTAATAGGTAAAATTATTAATTTAGGCGTTGATAATTGTATTAAACAATTGAATCAGAAACAACTGATGGATTTAGGTTATATTCAGAGCGATATC
>JAAYPU010000011.1 GCA_012519645.1 Clostridiales bacterium
GGAACCATCATATATCCGGCCTTTTGAAACCTTTCAATAAGATAATCCAAGCTTTCCTTGAAAGTACCGTCTCCGGAGAACGGATTATATATGAATTTCAGCTTTTTCATGCTCTCACCCCGTTACGCAATATAATAGCATATATTATTATATTATATAAATTTTGTACTGAATATCTCATATTTATGAAATATACAATCAGGCGTGAAGGTAAGTGGCTTAACACATCAGACTGGCTATGAATGGATAGACAAGACGGATAAACTGGATATAATTCCTTGTATCCTTCTAAATCAAGATATGAAGGAAACCCTCCACCCCTTGCGTACCCCACCGTATAGGAAGTTATACTTTCCTATACAAAAAATAGATAACCTAATGCAACAGAAAAAAGCTGTATAACGATCCGGAACGGCTTCTTAAATCTCATATGCACTCTTTCAATAACAAAATCAACTGCAAATGCCGAAATAAAAAGTACATAGAACAGTACGAGGAGATATGCATTGCTTTCTAATATCAAGCCTACAATGATAGTCAAAATAGCATAAAGCAAACCTGAAAAAAGCATATAGCTCCATAGGATTTTCCGTGTTTCCATAGGAAGAAATAACCCCTGTCGATGCTTATCCAATAGTGTGCCAATCTGTTTCTTCAACATTTCTCTAATATTCAGATATACAGTCATTACTGCAAACATTGATAGGGGCACCGATAGAGCAGGAATATCCCCAAGAATCGGAATTGTAGAAAACACTGATGTCCGGTAAATCAAGAAGCTTATAAATAAAAGGAAGATAAAGATTCCCCATATACGGGTTCCGGCTCTGACCGTTTCTATAAAACATTTATAAAATATAGCATTATTCTTTTTTAGCGGAAACTGATAGAGAAAAAAGTTTCGTTTCTTTTTTGCTTCGTTTTCTGCAGCCATCTGCGACATTTTTCCCATATCAAATCGGCTTCCTGCGGAAGTGATTTCATCCGCAAGTGCTAAATCTTTACTATATTTTATCAAATTAAACTGCAGCTTAAAAAATACATAGTATAGCCAAAACAATACAAAGCTCCACGTAAAGATAATACTAACTACTCCATGTTCTATGAGTAATGCTATCGAGGAAATAATATAGCAAGCAATGACTATCAACTTCGATTTTCTGTTTATAAAATGGTATCGGCTCCAAGAGAGCAATATACCTAAGAACAAGTAGCCGAAAAGCAAAAAGAAATATTGCCGAAACATTAGGTTGATCTGAAACCCGCTAAAAAATCCAGATATTATGGCTGTAAGTAATGCACATTTAACAAAGGACCAAAGATATTTTGTTATAAATATCAGGTTAAAGTGTTTTGTATAATAGAGATAGTAAAGCGTTGCAGAGCTTATTGTAATTATTGGCGACTCTTTTATCAGTACGCGATAACCACTTAAAGCTACACAAGCTACAAGGAAGTAGAATATATTTTTTTCGCTTAGGGTAGTTCCGATGCCTCCGCTCATAGCAGCAAAATATAGCTGATGCAATATGAAATATGCAA
>JAAYPU010000114.1 GCA_012519645.1 Clostridiales bacterium
ATGTACTGTGAGGATTTTCAAGGGTCTTTATAACCTCAGGATTAGGCGGATAAAGATTGATAAATTCTTCAATATTTTTCCCCACGCTTTGCATATTCACGGTCATGGCATCTGTCTTTAGGTATTTTTTAATTACCTTCATTACTTCAGGTATGCCGCCTGCCTTATATAAATCTTCGCAATCGTAAGTAAGGGATGCAGGGTTTATCTTAGCAATCAAAGGAATAATCTCGCTATATTTATCAAATAAATTAAGAATATCCTGAGGCTGGTATCCTAATTCGTGTGCCAATGCGCAGCAATGTATAACAGCATTTGTAGATCCTCCCACCGCCATTAGCACCATAATAGCATTTTCAATAGCATCTTTAGTCATGATCATGCGTGAAGTTAAACCGTCCAAAACCATATTTACGATTTTTTCTCCGCTTCGAAATGCGCTCCTGTATCGCTCGGTATAAACCGCAGGAATAAGCCCTCCTCCCGGCAAAGTCATACCAATAGCTTCTGAAAAGCAGCACATTGTATTTGCTGTGCCCATAAACTGGCACGAACCACAAGTCGGTGCACACATAACAGTAAGATTCTGCAGCTGTTCATAAGTGATTTGTTCGGTCTGGTACATGCCAAGCCCCTCCGATATGGATGTCGTATCGCTCTTGGCCTTGCTGGCAAAGGGCGGCGCTGAAGCCATGCATCCTCCCGGAACCAGAATTGCAGGAATATCTAAACGTGCTGCAGCCATAAGCATACCGGGAACTATTTTATCACAGCTTGCTAACAATACGATACCATCAAACTTATGAGCTCGAGCCTGAATCTCTACACTGTCAGCTATTGCATCACGAGACGGCAATACATAATGCGCGCCGTCATGGTTGTCTGCAACACCGTCACAGCAGGCTATAATTCCAAATTCCACCGGTGTTCCTCCGGCACGATATATGCCGTTTTTTACGCTTTCGGCAACTTTTCTTAAATTATTATGCCCCGGTACCATTTCATTAAATGAGTTGGCTATACCAATAATAGGCCTTGAAATATCATCATCTGAGAAGCCATTTGCCTTTACCAGCGTCTTATTGGATATCAGGCTAAAATCATTGAACTTTCCCACATTGTGATTTGACATACTATGCCTCCTATCTTCAAATTATTATCGTAAGGCAGTTCCATTTAGCTTAATATAAACCGTTATCGTTTATTGGCGGAAACTTTAACACTTCAATGTTCTGTATGGTATTCCAGTGTTCTACTACTTTGCCGTCCTCTACTCTAAAAATATCCACTATATTACGTCCCGGATCATCCGGAGTAAGTACTGAGTGAACATGAAAACCTACAAGATTGCCCTGTGCGACAGTGATCATTATTTTATTTTTAGCTTCAGGATAATTCCTTCGTCTGAAACGGACAAATCTCAAAAATTTCTCAGGACCGTCCTGGAGATATGGGCAATGCTCTATATACTTTGCTCCTAAATACTTCTCACATTTATCCGCATCCTTCTCTATTCCAAAAGCTTCGTAAAACTCTGTTACTAAAGCTCTGTTCTCCTCTGTTTTATCCAGATCCGCAAGAATTTCGTCTCCCTTTAAGTTAAAAAGACCGTTATCATTGATAGGGGGAAATTTAAGCACCTCTACATTCTGAATTACATCCCAGTGTTCCACGATTTTACCGTCTTCTACTCTGAATGTATCTACCAGATTGCGTCCCGGTTCTCCCGGAGTCAATACAGAATGTACATGCAGCAATACCTTGTCTTCATCAGCAATGGCCAGCATTACATTGTTGCGTCCCTCCGGATAATGTTCCTTCCGGAACCTGACAAATCGCAGAAAATGATCCACACCATCTTGAACATGAGGATTATGCTGAATATACTTGTCTCCAAAAAAGTTCCTGCATCTTTCGGCATCTTTCTCAATGCCGTAAGTACGATAAAAATCAGTTACGATTTTCTTTGTTTCCTCCACTTTAATTAGATTCAATATTCTCACTCCTTTATTTATTTAATTTCAAAATCACATGTCCCGGTTTCAAAAAATGAAATCAAATTACTTAAGCCTAATTCCACCATTTTTCTGACAGCTTCACGTGTATAAAAAGCCATATGCTGCGTCATTATTACATTGGGAAATTGCCGTATATATGCCATATTTTTATTTGGAATAATATCTGTTCGTCTGTCCAGATGATATACTCCCTCCTCATTCTCAATACAATCCAATCCCAAAGCACCTATTTTTTTAGTTTCAATTCCTTCTATAATAGCGTCGACATCTACAAGCTCTCCTCTGGCACAGTTGATAATAACAACTCCATCCTTCATTTTAGCGATGGATTCTCTGTTGATTATATGATAATTTTCTTTAACATATGGTATATGCAGTGTTATAATGTCACTCTCACGGTATAACGTATCCAGATCCACATATTTTGCTTTTTCCTTTACTTCTTCACTTTGATACAAGTCTTTTACCAGTATATTGCAACGAAAACCTGACAAATAATCAATGACTGCTCTTCCAATTTTGCCGCTTCCTAAGACACCGACTGTTTGACCTCTTAGTTCCTTTCCCACAAGACCATATAAGGAATAATCATTTACGTTGCCGCGAAACATTGCTTGTTTATAGTTTCTAAGTGCCATAAGCATGAGCATTATTGTAAATTCTGCGACTCCATTGCTCCCATACGGTGAGTTAGCCACTTTTATACCTATTTTTTTAGCATGCTCAATGTCAATATGGTTATATCCGAGAGTTCTGGTTGAGATATATTTTATATTCATCTCTTTTAATTGATCCAAAATACTTGCGTTGATTTGACTTTGCCCCAAAGTTGTAATTCCATCAAAGCCTCTTGCCATATCTATCGTTTTCGCATTTAAAGTCTCTTTAGAATATACAATATGGATATTCATATTTTTAGTGAGCTCTTCAAAATATTCTTCTTCATCCAATCTAACTTCATATGCCATTATTTTAATAATATCACTTTTATGATACTGTTCGTTACACATAACAATTCTCCTTTCTGCAAAATAAAAAACTAAAATTATTTATCCTTTAAAATTTTTTGTATCTTACTTTTTACTCTTCATAGTCAAAGGACACTCTAGAAATTAAAAAATTATCCGTCTTGCTTGCAAAAGCCCTGTGCAAATTATCATTCAGGTATGAGCTTAAGGATTCCTTGCTCTTCAATTTAATTTCAATCATTAAGTCCATATTGCAATCTCTGACCACGCAATTACTATATACATTTACATATTCGATATCCTCTACTCTCTCTTCTATTTTTTTGAAGACTTCCTTTGTTTCGTTAAAAACGTCCTCATTATAATAGTCGGGTACAAACTTAAACAGTACGAGATGCTTCATATTAATAAAAACCTCCTGATTTTTTTATATATTAAATGTTATTGCAAGTTTCATGCCAAAATTTTCTGCAAAAATACATTCAATTTAATCACCTTTTGCCTTAAAATATGATATTTCATTTCAAAATTGAAATATTGATTTCAATTTTGAAATGCACAATGAATTCTGTAATTGAAAATACCGTAATTTTCTGCTAAAATTTAATTGTATACAAATAGTATAACTTTGAGATAAGAGGTTTATTATGACAAACATTTTTGAAAAACAGTTTTTAGCAGTGGTACCTACTGAAGAAGAAAAAGAAAAAATATCAAAATATGAAGAAATAATTGACTATATTTATAAGATTATTGTTTCACAACCCAATGAGCGATTGATTGTTGAAATAAACGATATAATAAAGAGCGCAAACGTTTCAGGGATTATTACAAGGGGAAGCCTTGCCAATTATTTATTTGAAAATAATGTTTCGCTGCCTATTTTTGATTTACAGTTTGATCTGACTGTCCTGCTTAATATCCTTGAAAAATGCGACGAAAATAATTACAAGAAGATATGTATTTTTGAAATAGG
>JAAYPU010000115.1 GCA_012519645.1 Clostridiales bacterium
TAATCAAACTCTGCAGCCTGCCCAATAATAATGGGTCCTGAGCCTATTATCAATACTTTTTTTATAGAATAATCCTTTGGCATTTTGCACCTCTCATTTGCTAATTAATTAGTGATTAGTGATTAGTGATTAGGGGTTAGTGGTTGATAATTGACAATTGATAATTGATCAATTAATGCAGAAATTTGTTTTATAACAAATTTCCTCTGTTGTTGTCTTAATTTAGTATATTTTTGAGTGATTTGATAAGCTTTCTATTCATCAGCCATTGAAAGTGATGGAATTTCGAAGTAAAAATGACAGGATGTCATTTTTAGGGCAACCGCAGCATGGACGCTGTCGTTTGACCATGCGAGAAATTCCTGGGATTGAAATGCAGTTGATGCAGAAAGGTTATCGTTAACGAAAAAATTTGCTGAATTAAGAGCCTGGCTTACATTGTTTACCCCCCACGCCGGACTCCGGACAACTCCTTCCGTCAGCTTCGCTGACACCTTCAGCAGTAGAAATCTACAATTTATAGTTTGTGATTTCCTTGCATAAGTTCGCCAACTATTTGTTACACAAATAGGGCGAGCTAATATCAAAGAGGAAGGCTTCTATACTCGATAAACGATAAACGATACACTGATGCGTAGCATCATTTCATTATTTTCATAAAATCATCAAACAAATACGCGGTATCATGGGGGCCGGGAGAAGCTTCAGGATGAAACTGAACGGAAAAAATCGGCAGACGATTGTGCTTCATACCCTCCACAGTACCGTCGTTCAAATTGATATGTGTTATATCCATCTCTTTTAAAATGACACTTTCCGCCTTAACAGCGTAGCCATGATTTTGGGAAGTAATATAGGCTTTAGATTTATTTTTATCATAAACACCATGATTGCCGCCCCTGTGACCATATTTTAATTTGTAAGTATCTCCTCCTACAGCCAAGGCAAGCAGTTGATGGCCCATACATATACCTAAAGTCGGAATATGCAAGATAAGCTTTTTGATAATATCCACAGCTTCAGATGCTTCCTTTGGATCCCCAGGTCCATTGGACAGCAAAAGACCTTCTGGTTCAATAGCCATAATGTCTTGATATGTGGATTTATATGGAAATATATAAATATCACAATTTCTTTTTTTTAAGCTTTCAATAATATTGTTTTTTATTCCAAAATCGATTATTGCAACCCGCGGACCGCTTCCTTCTATGTGAATTATTTCTTTTGTTCCAACTTCTTTCATCAGATTGTTTTGAATATCGTGTTCAGCACAATATTTTTTTATAACGTTTAAATCTGTTTCTTCATTGGTAATAACACATTTCATGGTTCCTTCATTACGAACCTTTCGCGTTATGCTTCTTGTATCCACATCAAATACTCCGGGCACTTTCATTTCTTTCAGCCACTGGTCAATACTTTTTTCTGATTTATAATTTGAAGGTGTTTCAGAAATAAGCTTAACAATGAGACCTCTTGCATGTATCTTCGATGACTCGCTTTCTTCATCATTTATTCCATAATTTCCTATCAGAGGATATGTCATGTTGATTATCTGACCCGCATAGGATGGGTCTGTCAATATTTCCTGATATCCTGTCATAGAAGTATTAAAAACCAATTCACCTGCAGCAGTTCCTTTAAAGCCGAATCCTTTTCCCCAATATACTGTTCCATCTTCAAGATAAATGAGTCCTTCCATTTATTTTTCCTTCCTTGCTATATTTAAGTGGTTAGCCATTAGTGATTAGTGATTGGTCTCGGGTCTCGGGTCTCAGGTTTCAGGTCTCACGTTAATGTTGAAATTTTGCCTTCGGCAAAATTTCCTCCTTCCCTGATCTCTAACCTCCAACCTCTAACCTCTGCTTTATACTCTATACACTGATGCTTAGCATCGCCTGAGACCGGAGACCTTAAACCTTGATTATATTCCCTTTATCATCGTGCCGCTTCCGGCATCCGTAAATACTTCAAGAAGTAAACTATGTTCTTTTCTTCCGTCTATTACATGAACATCTTTCGTTCCCTCTTGAATCGCCTGAATGCAGCACTGCATTTTTGGTATCATGCCGCCGGTAATAGAGCCTTCATACATATATCTTTGAATCTCAACACAAGTTGCTTCAGAAATAAATGTACTCTTATCATTAAAATCCTTATACAGACCTTCTACATCTGAAAGTAATATCAGCTTTTCTGCTTTTAAAGCTGCGCTGATAGCAGCAGCTGCATAATCGGCATTGATATTATATATATTACCTGAATAATCCGCAGCTACAGGTGAGATAACCGGAAGATATCCTCTGTCAAGCAGGTCATTTATAAATTCTTTGTTTATTTCTTCTACTTCCCCTACAAATCCCAAATCCACTTCTTTTCCATCTATTTGACTATATACCTTTCTTGCTTTCATCAGGCTGCAATCTCTTCCGCTGATACCTAATGCATTTATCCCCTGTTTACATAGTTCTCCTGAAAGATCCTTATTTACCTTGCCTGATAAAACCATCTCAACAACTTCCATAGTCGCTTCATCCGTAACTCTTAAACCATTAACAAACTCCGATTTTATGGATAGTTTTCCCAATAAGGATGAAATATCCGGTCCACCTCCATGAATAATTATTACATTTATACCTAACAGCTTAAGAAATACCACATCTTCAATGAAGGCTTTTTTTGCTTGAATATTATTCATAATACTCACACCGTATTTTATGACA
>JAAYPU010000116.1 GCA_012519645.1 Clostridiales bacterium
CACCGGCCATGTTATGCGATGTTTAGCCATTGCCTTTGGAATAAAAGACTACCAAGAAAAATGTTTATTTATAACTGCTGACGAAAACGCAAAACAAATAGTTGAAAGACAGGGCTTCCAAGCTATCTGTTTGAATTCAAAATGGGATGAACTGGATCAAGAACTAGAAAGCTTAATTAAAATAGTGGATATTTTTAATATAGATAAGCTTATAATAGACAGTTACTGTGTTAGTCCTAATTACTTAGAACAATTAAATTCATATATAAAAGTTATTTATATTGATGACTTAAATTCATACCTTTATCCTTGCTCAATGCTAATTAATTACAATATCTACCATGATTTATTTCCTTATTCAGAAATGTATAAAGAAAAAAATACAAAACTCTTATTAGGTTGTGATTATGCTCCGTTAAGAAAGGAATTCCAAGTAACAAGGCCTCTAATACAAGAGAAAGTTAAGAAGATACTTATAACAACAGGAGGAACCGACCATTATAATGTCGCGGGAAAATTGTTAAAAAAGATTATTGATAAAGATTTATTTAATTCAATAGAATTTCATGTTGTTGTAGGACAATTAAATAAAAACTATGAATGCTTAAATAGGTTATCGCAAAAAAGAAATTCTATAATTCTACATAAAAATGTAAAAAGAATGGCTGAGTTAATGATGAACTGCGATATAGCAATAACCGCCGGTGGATCAACGATGTACGAATTGTGTGCCTGTGGAGTTCCGTCGATTTGTTTTTCTTTTGCAGATAATCAACTATACGGGGTAAAGGCCTTCGAAGAACAAGATCTCATGGACTATGCCGGGGATATTAGATATTGTGAAGATGAGTGCATCTCAAAGTTAATTTTATATATTGACGAACTGTGCAATAACCAAGAAAAAAGAAAAGAGCGATCTGCGAATATGAGAAGGCAAGTAGATGGATATGGAGTTGAGAGAATTGTAAAAGCAATATTGGAATTGTAGGATGGAACTTAAATAGAGCGGAGATTGATTTATATGTATATTCCATATGGAAAACAAAGTATAGATGAAGATGATATCAAAGCGGTGATCGAAGTCTTAAAATCGGATTATTTAACAACCGGACCAAAAATAGAAGAATTCGAAAAAGTAGTTGCTAATTATGTAGGTGCACAGTATGCAGTAGCTGTTGCCAATGGTACCGCAGCTTTGCATATAGCCTGTTTGGCGGCCAATATTAAAGAGGGAGATGAAGTCATCACAACTCCAATTACATTTGCAGCTTCTGCAAATTGTGTTTTTTATTGCGGAGCCAGACCTGTCTTTGCTGATATTGATCCGATAACATACAATATTGATCCCAAAGATATAAGGAAAAAGATAACTGAAAAGACAAAAGCTATTATTCCCGTACATTTTACCGGTCAGCCTTGTGAAATGGATGAAATCAATGAGATCTCTAAGGAATATGGTTTAACTGTAATTGAGGATGCTGCCCATGCTCTCGGAGCTGATTATAAAGGAAGAATGATTGGTAGTATCTCCGATATGACTATATTTAGCTTTCATCCAGTAAAACATGTAACAACCGGAGAAGGGGGTATTGTTACTACCAATGATCTTGATCTTTATAAAAAATTAG
>JAAYPU010000117.1 GCA_012519645.1 Clostridiales bacterium
TCCTATTCCCAGCTTAAATAATAATCCTAAAATGAAAAAGAACAAAATAATACCAATTAATATCTCTAACATATACTATCACCTCATTATTAGTATATGAAATAATAATTAGCAGCGTATTTGAAATTTGTTAGAGAATTATTAGAAATGAACACCTTTTTCCTCTAAAGCATGTATTGCCTCTTCGAGTTGTCCTTCCTTTACAAGAATATAATCAGTATCATAAGTAGAAAGCGCAAATATACTGATACCTCGATTTGCTAATGCTTCGCTGATAAATGCAAGTATTCCTATTAAGGAAAAATCTAAAGGGCCTTCTACCTTCATTATTCTCCATGCACCTTCGTATTTAATCCCTTCAGGTATAATAATTTCTTTGCAAACAACAGATATTTCGTCATGCGTTTTTGTAATTGAAAAAAATTCTCCCTGTACCCAATCCGTCTGTTCTTCCATTTGAAGTCTACAAACTCCATAAGTATCCTCAAGTATCGACATCCTCAAATTCATTGTCATCCTCCTTTTTGATTATAACTAGACATTTGAATAAGCTATATAACAAACCTTCTTTAGAAAGTAATTGTACTATCTGGATCAACAATAATATTTTTGACGATTATTTTCTATATTTTTTTACAAAAAAGACCCTAAAAAAATAATTCTACTCGTATTCTTATATAAAAACAGCAAATCTTTGCTTGTACAGGAATTTTGTTTACGAAACATTGGATGTTTCTACTGCCAAAGGAGGTTAATTATGAAAAACAAAGTTTTTATTCTATTTCTATCATTTACATTGATTCTCTCTTCTATTTTCATGGTTTATGCTGAACCGGGTAAAGGTAAAGGGCAAGAAAAAGGTAATAAATCAAATACTATATATAAATCAATATCACTGGAAATCAAAAAAGAATATAACAAAAACAAAGCACAAATTGAAGCACAAAAGGATGAAGCGGAAGCCCTTAAAAACGATTTAGAGGCTAAATATGAAGCAGCTGTAGCAGCCGGTAATACAGAACTTGACGCAACATTGTCAGAACAATTACAGTCAGCTCGGGAACAATTTAATGATAGTAAAATGCAATTAAAAAATTTAATTCAAGAAAGAAAACAAATCATAAAAGAAAATTATACCGAGGAAGAACTTGAAGCTATCGAAACAGCAAAAGAACACATACGAACCAGTAACCCCCATGCCGCTATCTTAGATGTTGACAGTATTATATCCAATTCTGCAGACTTTAAATTTGACACTCCCCCTGTAATTAAAGCTGGCAGAACAATAATACCTGTTCGAGCAATTACTAAAGGTTTTGGTGCCGAACTTGATTGGGATCCTGAAACAAGAGAAGTTACCATAACAAAAGGAGATATAACGATCGTTCTCACGATCGACTCCAATACTGCACTAGTTAACGGGACAGAGATATCATTTGACTCAAAAACCGAAATAATGAACAGCAGGACCTATGTCCCTTTAAGGTTTATTCTGGAAACTTTTGGGCTCAAAGTAAACTGGGACGATGATACTGACACAATAGAAATTGAAGAACCTGATGACGAAGACTTAGATGAAGTTCGAACAGGCAGTGCCATAGTAATTTAATATACCCATCATTTATCTTTTACATAAATATCACCTATATAATTAAGGGCGAAAAGTGTTTTCGCCCTTAATTACTTTCTTTTGATGTTTCTTTTTCTGATGTTTTCTGACCCTCTGTAAAGTGAGAATCAAATCTGAATTTCATGTTTAAGGCTTTTTCCGGACAAATATCTATGCATGTACAGCATAGAATGCATTCAGTAGATAAAATACGCGTCCCCTTATTCTTATATTCCATATGCTTTATATTCATCGGGCATTTCAACTCGCACAAACCGCATTCCGTGCAGCGTTTTCTATAAAAACCTATTTTCAGTAATGAAAAACGAGCCGTAATCTTCATTATTACTGCTATCGGGCAAAGATATTTGCAAAAGGCTCTGTTATCTTTTAATATAAAAGCTAAAATAACTCCAAGTATATAGTAAATTAGATTTCCTGCAATCAGCCCATACAATACCGTTTCCTGAACATATTCCGCATTCCTGTCAATAATTATGAACCAAATTAATAACACAATGAGCATAGACAGAGAAAAGCTTATATATGGCAATTTTTCTAGTTTTTTTTCTCTATCCTGGCGGGTTTCTCTCCAAGGCAGCAGATCCAGGATCGCAGCTGTCCAGCAAGCCCATCCGCACCAGCCCCTGTTGAAAATAATCGGACCAATAATTTTCGCTATAATATAATGTAAAACAGCACCTGTAAATATACCTGAAAAAAGATATAGAACAAAGCCTTCTATTTGAATGTTTTCTCTAAGTATGAAGCCTACAAAGACTAACATATAGAACCCTATTAAAAATTGTGTTATACGTCTTGCCCATGAAATATACTTCTTTTTTAAAGATATATTTAAAAAGAGTCCTATTCCTAACGCTGTACCTATATACATAAAATTGAACAAATAAAAAATATGCTTTGTAAATATTGCTAAGCAGATTGCTATAGCATAAAATAAACCGGCAAAAATAAGAGGCATTGTCAGTTTATTATTATTATAATCAAGATATTTATTTATTAAGCAGTTCTTTTTATCTTTAGTGCTGTTGTATATGTCTTTTATTTTCGACATCATATAATTCTCCTATATCTTATCAGAGGTTAGAGGTTAGAGGTTATGTAAAGATAAGAGATAAGAAATAATAGATAAAAAGTAAGGCAACCTTTGCTTCGCAAAGCTATCATTCGAAATATTTGATTTTCCTAAAGAAAATCCACCTTAACTATTATCTGTTATCTATTATCTGATTTTTTCTCCAAACTTCGAACCACGAAGAATTCCCCATTCCCTATCCCCTATCCTTGAGTTCTTTAACAATTTCCTCCAAATTTTCTTCCATAGTCTTTCCATTACAGTCTACGATGATGTCTGCATATTTCTCATACAATGGAATCCTTTCATCATAGATATTTCGCAAGGTTTTCCCTTTTTCCATAGCAATGCCTCTCGTAGTCATATTCTTAATACGTTTTTCAATTTCATCAAAGTCCAGGTCAAGATAAATCAATATTCCTTTTTCTTTAAGATGCATTATAGCTTTACTGCTATAAACCACACTTCCTCCAGTCGCTATTACAGTTCCTTCCACTAATATTGATAAAACAGCATTTTCTTCAATTTTAATAAAAGATGTAACACCATCGCTATCTATAATATCTTGAAGCAATTTGCCTTCCCGTTCCTGTATTATTAGATCCGTATCAATAAAGGGCATTCCTAAAGTTTTTGCCAAAAGAACACCCAAAGTACTTTTCCCCGAACCTGCCATACCGATCAATACTATATTTTTCACTCGAAACTCCTTCTTATTTTAAATCTTTTTATTTAAAACAATATCATATTTTTTTTTAAAATAACAGCACCAAGCTTTTCGGCGATCCAATAACTTTTTGAATCATATAATTTTTTTAATTTCACTGTATAAAATAAAATATACAGTCAATAATAGAGATGTAAGGTCAACTCATTCAATTGGGTTCCTTATTTTAGAGAGACAATCCATTGCGGTTGTCTCTCTTTTATTCCCGGATGTATAAAAATCAAATGCATTGATAATAATAATTCCGATAGGGTTATCCAAAGTTTCAATTTCCTGCGAAAGATATATCCATTTTTAATGGTATGTCTTTCTTTTTTTAATTTTTTTTATTAATTTTTGTATAAAAATTTATTATTGGTTAATAATAGAAT
This sequence comes from Clostridiales bacterium, assembly GCA_012519645.1. Lineage (GTDB taxonomy): Bacteria > Bacillota > Clostridia > Peptostreptococcales > JAAYPU01 > JAAYPU01. The sequence continues at coordinate 3,804 of JAAYPU010000117.1, forward strand.
CGTAAGGTTAACTCATAGAGTTTGAGTTACCTTACATCGAGAGAGACGTACCCTTGTGGTCGTCTCTCTCTCTTTTCAAAGATAGAAATTTATAATCTCAATAAAATATCATTTTTAATGAATATGTCCTATTATTTTGAAAATAATATATTTATAAGGTTTACTCATGGGTTCTGAGATATCCTTATTAACAGAGAGGCAAATCCTTGTGATTGTCTCTCTTGCTTTTATAAATATTATTCAGAAATAATACAACTCGGTATCCATACTAATTCAACTTCAAAAGATATGATATAGGAACCTGTTCATTTTTTTCCAACAATTGAAGCACCATTCCTATATCTCCCTGACTATATTTTTGGGAAATATTTGAAAAGCCATTTAATAAAGATGATAAAAATGATTTATCTTCATACCAGTAATAATATACTTCACAATCATTTAACCCATAATCATTTCTAATTCCTTGAATTGCATCATCAAGAGTACCTATCTCATCAACAAGATTCAAATCTACTGCTTGTTTTGCACTATAAAGCCTTCCGTCGGCAATATTACGAACTGTTTCTTTTGCAATACCTCTGCCCTGCACAATGATATCAACAAATTGCTCATAAGACTCATTCAATAATGATTGGATGATATCTTTCTGTTCTTGTGTCATAGGCGTAGTAATATCACCCATCGCTTTATTTCTTCCGGCTGTCATTGTAACCGTTTTTATTCCATGCTTTTCTAAAAACCCGGAAACATCATAAAATGTTCCCATTGTAACACCTATAGAACCTGTTATAGTATTTCTGTTAATATATATTTTATTGCCTGCGGCACTTATATAATATCCTCCTGAGGCAGCTATACTTCCCATTGACACATAAATGGGCGCTTCTTTTTTCTCCTTATATTCCATCAATTTTAAATAAAGCTCATCTGTCTCATAAATCCCGCCGCCGGGAGAATCAACAAAAATAACCAAAGCCTTATTCTTATCATCATTCATAAACGCATTTATTTGGTTCAAAATATAGTTATGATTATATCTCGATGAAGTGAATGCGTTGCTTTCTGCTTCGGAAATTGTATCCTGTATATATAATACTGCAATATAATCTTTAAAACTTCCTTTATAAAAAGGCAATGATAAATTAGGGCTAATGAAATAAAATATTATGGAAATAACAATAAAAACTGATAATACAATTAGAAATTTCCGAAATCCTTTATTAGACATTGCTTGCACAAACTTCCCTCCTTAATTCAATCAAACATACCTAACTGAACATGGTAGAATTATACCATATGTATCATTAACTGAAAACTTAATAATATTCTTTAATTGCTGCATAAATAGATTGTATTTAAACTGTTAAAAATATATAATGAGAAGATAAAAATATATAAAGGAAGATAAGAATGAAAACCAAAATCCAGTATTACGAAATAAGACAAATAAACGACATAAAGGAAATGATCAATAGCAGCGCCTCCTTATACGGCGATAATACTGCTTTCCTTACAAAGAATAAAAAAGGAGGCCCATATAAATCCATAAAATATAAGGAGCTAAAAGAAGATATAGATGCCCTTGGCACCTCACTTTTAGACTTAAATCTCGCCGGAAAAAATATAGCTGTTATTGGCGAAAACTGCTACGAATGGATGGTAGCTTACCTTGCTGTTGTCAATGGCGTAGGTGTTGTCGTGCCTTTAGATAAGGAGCTTCCGGAGGATGAATTGATAAATCTTACGAAACGTGCTGAAGTATCAGCTGTTTTCTATACCGAAAGCTATGCGAATATATTTATAAGTGCGGATATACCTTATAAAATAAATATGAGTATCAATTATAACCCTGATAATGAAATGAGTCAAAATCACCTCATTGAAAAAGGGAAAAGCCTGATAAAAAGCGGCATAACAACGTATAATGAAATTGTTATCAATCCCGATGAGATGAAAATCATACTTTTCACTTCAGGTACAACCGATATGGCAAAAGGAGTAATGCTTTGCCATAAAAATATATGTTCAGTGATCATGTCAACCTGCAAAATTGTTCATATCACCGAAAAAGACCGTACATTGTCCATACTTCCTATTCATCATACATTTGAAAGTACGTTAGGGATTATGCTTCCTTTATATCGCGGTGCCTCAGTTGCCTTTACTGAAGGTCTTAAATATATATCAAATAATATGCTGGAAGCACAACCAACCGTCCTGATTAGTGTTCCTCTCATACTGGAAAATATTTATTGGAAGATTTGGAAGCAAGCCAAAAAAACAGGACAGGATAAAAAGCTTGGTAAAGCTATACAAATTAATAATAAACTTAAAAAAGCAGGTATTGATTTATCTAAAATACTTTTCAGAAGTATCCATGAAAAATTTGGCGGCAGGCTTCGTCTGTTAGTGACAGGCGCAGCCTCTATCGACCCTGTAGTGATTCAAGGATTTGAAGACTTAGGAATAAAGGTTACACAAGGTTACGGATTGACTGAATGTGCTCCGCTGGTCGCTGGAACGCCTGATACCTTTAGAAAAGTAGGTTCTGTCGGTCCCGCTGTTCCGGGAGTTGAAATAAAATTAATCGATGTCGATAATGAAGGTATCGGTGAAATTATTTGCAGAGGGCCTAATGTTATGCTTGGTTATTATAAGGACAAAGAAAATACAGATAAGGTTCTGAAAGACGGCTGGCTGCATACGGGAGACTTAGCATACGTAGACTCTGAAGGATGCTATTTCATTGCCGGCAGAAAGAAAAATGTGATCATAACAAAAAACGGTAAAAATATATATCCCGAAGAAGTAGAATTCTATCTCAATAAAAATCAATATATCGAAGAAAGCCTTGTCAGCGGTGTATTGGATTCAATAACCGGTGAAACACGAATCATTGCCCAGCTGAGACCTGCTTATGATGCTATATTTGAGGATTTTGGCGAAAACATCGAAGAAAAAGATTTACATGAAATATTAAAAAACATTATTCATGAATTAAATGATCGTATGCCAATATATAAGAGAATTCGTGACTTTAGTATTCGTAAAGATGAATTCATAAAAACAACCACCAAGAAAATTAAAAGACATATAAATAAATGATGGGATTTCAAATATGAAATTCTATCAAATTAGGCATTAAGAATTAAGAGTTTAGGAGATTTTGCTCACGCAAAATCTTTTTTTTGTACAGAAGTTTTGTACTGCTGTAGTAAAGAACACAGCCTGCAACCAGACATTTAGTAAAATAAAATAAATGTTTTGGAAATCTAAGAACGGATAAGAAAGAATAAAAGTGGAAAAATAACATCATAAATTTTTTAGAGGAATTTTTCTTTATAAGGAGGTAAATTCATTGGATAAAAAAAAGTTAGAGCATTTTAAAAAATTATTATTGCAGGAACGAGAAGAATTAGTAGCAACTGTAGACTTGATGGAAGATGCGGAGCCCAATGATTCATTAGCAGAATATTACAATGAATTATCTTACTATGATAATCATCCTTCTGATGTAGGCACTGAAACCTATGAAATGGCAATGAATTTAAATCTAAAGGACAATGAAATTCGTCTTATAAAAGAAGTGGATAACGCTTTAAAAAGAATAAAAAATAATCAATATGGCATTTGCGTATCCTGCGGAAAAGAAATTGAAGAAGAAAGGCTGGAAATTCTTCCTACCGCTCTTGAATGCATGGACTGCGAAAACAAAAATAACGAAATACCTCTTAAATATAAAACCCACACAAGACCGGTCGAAGAGGAAGTTTTAGGTATGCCATATGGCAGAACCTTCAAGGATGCCGATGACTATGCCGGATTTGACGGCGAAGATTCCTGGCAGGCAGTTGCCAGATATAATAAAACAAAGAAAAGTAATAAAGCATTGGATTGGTATGATAATAATATGTATGATGAAAATACGTTAGGAAAATAAAAAATAAGGGAAAATGGGCTGCTTCACATCAAAGCCTATTTTCCCTTTCTCTTCAATTTATAGCTTTCGTATCGTTTCTTACCTTCTTCGTAATTTTTTATTTCTTCTTCAGTTTCGATTACTAATTTCGGTACTTCCCGCGGACGACCCATTCGGTCTAACGCTACCATAGTGAAATAAGCAGTCTTCGCTCTATGCGGCGGCTCGTCCGCTTCCAAATCCTCCACATCAACAGTTACGATAACTTCCATAGATGATTTCCCGACAAAAGCAATCGTTCCGGTACAAGTTACCAATGCTCCGACAAAAATTGGAGAATGAAATTTCAATTCATCCACTCTGGCTGTAACAACATTGCTTCTCGCATATCGCTGAGCTGTTGCTCCCGCGGTAGAATCCATCATTTTCAAAATTTCTCCAAGATGTACTTTCCCACTGGAATCTGCTTGATATGGCAGCATTACTTGACTCATAGTAAGCCTGGTTCGTTTATCCTTTTGCATGAAACATCTATCTCCCAACTATTTTTCTTTTTTCACCTTGCGGCTAAGATACCGTTTTTCACCTTCCTCAAATAGTTTTTTCTCATCTTCTGTTTCTATATTTAACTCTGGGACCGACCTAGGCCTTCCCATTCTGTCTAAGGCAACCATTGTAAAATATGCTGTCAATGCTCTTCTTGGCGGTTCATCAGTCTCAAGGTCTTCAACATCTACCGTTACTATTACTTCCATGGATGATCTGCCGACATATGCAATAGTCCCGGTGCATGTAACCATTGCTCCTACAAATATCGGTGCATGGAATTCCAATTCATCAACCCTGGCTGTAACAACATTGCTTTTTGAATATTTCATAGCCGTAGCATATGCGGTTGAATCCATCAGCTTCATGATTTCGCCGCCATGCACATTGCCCGCAACATTCGCCTGATTGGGGAGCATTACCTGACTCATAGTAAGTTTTCTTCTATCTGTTTTCTGCATATTTTTCCTTCCTTTCTGTATTAAATAATAGTATCTGAGACTTTTTTTCAGAATACCACAGTTCTGTCAATCTTTCAAATATTAAAGGTCAATCCGTCTGCTATTTACTTTCCAAATAGGGCGAAAAGCTAAAAGTATATTTAATTAATTACCCTAACTTTAACATTTTAATCTTATTCTAAATATTATGAAGAAGGAAGATTTTTCTCTGAAATTCTTTCGCTAAATATAAGGAGGTTCTTAGAATTGAAATCAAAGGTTATGGCAAACTGTGCAACGATCCCCAATATTCCGTTTATGCCGGCCCAGCCAAGGCTTGCACATGCCTATGTACCGTTTCAAGTAAATTATTATACTTTCGAACTTGATGAAGGATTTCGCAAAGGTACTATATTCCCCGAACTATACAGTCCTTATAATATACAAGTTCCCCCGAACGAAAGGTTGTGCTGCCGTGAATATAAATGAAAAAATGCTCTTATATCAAATTATGAAGGTGGAATTTGCCGTCATTGAAACATCCATGTATCTGAATACCCACCCCGATGACATGAGAGCTTTAACACACCATAATTTGCTTGCCCAGCAGCTTGCGATGCTGAAAAATCAGTACGAAACTCTATTTGGACCCCTGACTCCCCAATCTCCATCTCAAGGTTGCTGGAGATTTGTTAAGAGTCCTTGGCCTTGGGATATAGATATGAGTCATGAATGTGAGGTGGCAAAATAAATGTGGGTTTATGAAAAGAAATTAGAATACCCTGTAAGCGTTTCCGCACCTAATCCTAAAATGGCAAAAACCATAATAACACAATACGGCGGTCCGGATGGTGAGCTTGCTGCTTCCCTTCGATATCTGACCCAGAGATATTCAACACCGTTAAACGAAGCTAAAGCAACCCTCACAGACATCGGCACGGAAGAATTAGTACCACTATGTTATCAGTGATAGCCA
>JAAYPU010000118.1 GCA_012519645.1 Clostridiales bacterium
ACGATAAAATCAAATTACAGGTTCTTGAGCCGGTTATTCAAGGCTTTAAAAAAGACGGACTGGATTTTAGGGGAATCCTTTTTATAGGGCTGATGATACAGGATGGTGAGCCAAAGGTTTTGGAATTTAATGTACGTTTTGGTGATCCGGAGACACAAACTGTATTAACACGATTGGAAACCGATCTCATAGATATTATTGAAAGTATCCTGGAAGGAAAGCTTGAAGCACAGGAAATAAAATGGAGCGACAGGCGGACTGTATGTGTGGTTATGGCTGCAGGAGGCTATCCAGGTGAGTATGAAAAAGGGAAAGTAATATCAGGATTGGATGCAATAGATAAAGATGCTTTTGTATTCCATGCCGGAACAAAATTCAAGGATGGAAAAATCGTAACAAACGGCGGGCGTGTATTGGGTGTGACGGCTTGGGGCGATACGGCAGATGAAGCCCGCGCAAAAGCTTATGAAAACGTGAAGAAGATATCCTTTGAAGGAGCTTATTATAGGAAAGACATAGGGAAGATAATAACTAAAAACTAAGAACTAAGAGATAAGGAAGGCTTTTGCATTATGATGCAAAAGCCTTTGTTCTTTATTCTTCTTTCCAAAGGGGGATTTTAACAATGGTTTTGAATAAGTCTCCGTCAATTTGGATCTCAAATTGCCCGCCTTGCAGGGCAGTTAAGCTCTGTGCAATGGATAAACCAAGACCGGAACCTTCCGTGGTCCGTGATTCATCTCCCCGGACAAAACGTTCCGTAAGCTGTTCCGGAGGCATATCTAATGGAGAAGACGATATGTTTTTGATAGTCAAAATGCCATGAGTATCGGAAGCTGTGATATCCATATAGACTCTTGAATTGATCAAGGAATACTTCACTACATTTGACAAAAGGTTTTCTATGATTCTCCACATATGTTTTCCGTCTGCACGAATTATCGGAGGCTGGTCGCTTACCTGAATGCGAATATCAAGCTGAGCGTTATTGATCTTATCCTCAAATTCTCCATATGCTTGTTGTATGAGTTCATAAAGGTTTATTTTTTCCGTTTGTACGGATAGGTTGCCGCTGGATGCCTTACTGGCTTCAATCAAATCTTCTACCAGATGCTTTAGCCTTAAAGATTTTTCATCTAATATTGAAATATATTTTTCTGCTGTTTCATTATTCAAATCCTCTTGTTTCAGCAAATCAACATAAGTAATGATAGATGTTATAGGTGTCTTTAAATCATGTGATACATTTGTGATCAAATCAATTTTCATTCGTTCGCCTTTAAGTGCTTCTGCGATTGCATTTTTTAAGCCGTCCTGTATTTTCTGTATATTCCCGTAAAACTGTAAAAAAGGAGTTGAAATTTTGTTGATATTAACAGAGTACTCCATATTTCCCGAAGAAATCTCTTTTACAGCTCCCATTATTATATGCAAGGATGCCAAAGCCTTAGATGTAAAATAGATTGCTGCAATATTGAATATGATTATGAATATAAACGGGAAAAACTTGTTCCATGATACTGCAAATATACTAAATAAAATACCGTTTATTATTCCATAAGCCAAAAGAAAAATGAGAGTCCATGGTCTGAATAGCTTACTGCTGAAGCAAAGCTTAAATAACCCTTTTAACGCGCTGAATATGCCATAAATCAATGTATTTTTGATAAGCTGATTATTCTTTATTTGTCTTACCATGGAGAAAATATAGGATAAACCTATCCAAACATCTATTCCGAATACAATCAAAGCTCCGATAATAAGCTCTCGGTTGTTGCTGCCCATGCTAAGGTTGGATACGATAAACACGGATGCTATCGCAGCTATCAATACGATACCGGAATGAACATCTGTATATATTCTATCAATGTATGTCAGATGTATTGGCCCGTTTTTTTCTTTGCGTCCCGATACGTACAGCAAATAGGAAAATGCAATTATGAATACGATTAAAGAGGCAATCAAAGTGAGAAGAGCCCATTGTGATATGTCCTTGATTCGATAATAGTCAATGTATTGAGTATAGAAACTATCTCCGTATTCCAAAGGCATCTTTAGAGCTGTATATACTTCATAATTTGTATCAGACAACATTTTCTGAATATCTCCAGCCATTGGGAATTGATAGTCCACATCCCATTTATCAAAACGTACAACTGCAGATTGCTTTTCAATATAGCTTAGAGGATCATAATTTATGATATTTGTAATAATTTCATTTGATTCGGTATTCCGGATATAGTATAAGAAGTTTACTGATTTAGAGAGATTCGTATTGATACGATGGAGCCTCTGCAGCATTTTTCGGATTTCTTCATTATTTTGATTTGTTGTTTCTACAGATGCTTCATCATTTTGAATATCAGCTATTTCCACGAATTCTTCATTGGCTGTACCTGAACTTATTGAATCTTCCTTGTCTGATTCTTCATTAAACATATTTTTTATGTTATCTTCACTTATCAACACGGTATTTAACTCAACGACATTATGTACCAGGCGTGAATAGTCCCATTGGAATTTTGTTGTTTGAATGTAGGAATCACTCGTAAATTCTTCATAATGATGCATAAAAAATATACCGCTTACGGTAATGCCCATAATACTAAGCCATATGAGAATCAATGCAATGATTTTTATACCTGTAGAATATCTAATACTTTTCGATTTTGTATCCAATTCCCCACACCACCTTCAAATATTTTGGTTCTTTAGGATTGATTTCGATTTTTTCTCTGATTCTGCGAATATGAACTGCTACGGTATTTTCAACAGAAAAAGATGGCTCATTCCAAACCTTTTCATAAATTTCATCGATGGAAAATACACGGCCCATATTTTCCATAAGCAATTTCATTATTCCGTATTCTGTTGCAGTCAGCTTTATTATTTCTCCGTCTACGCTTACCTCTTTAGTTTCACAATCAAGCACCAAGCCTCCGGTTGCCAATACGTTATTTTTGACTGGGATGCTTCCCAAGGTGGTATATCTTCGCATCTGGGACTTGACCCTTGCCAACAGCTCCAGAGGGTTAAAAGGCTTGGTTACATAATCATCCGCTCCAAAATTAAGGCCGATTATTTTATCGGTATCCTCGGATTTCGCAGATAATAATATGATAGGTATATTTTGGATCTCCCGAATTTTTACGGTCGCTTTCAGACCATCCATCTCCGGCATCATGATATCCAAAATAATAAGGTGGATATCCTCTTTAGATAAGACATCCAAAGCCTGAGTGCCTGTATATGCCTTTATTACTTCATAGTTTTCCTGTTTCAGGTAGATTTCTATAGCGTCTACAATTGCCTTATCATCATCACATACCAATATCTTGAACTTATCCATATGCCTTTCCCCCGTTACTTATATTCAATTTGTTCACCCGCCTTTCCATTTCTATTTACAGGTAAACAATACAATATACAAATTACAAAAAATTGGATAAAAATCTTACAAATTTCTTAAGATACTGAAAGCTTATTATTATGAGAACTATATGTCAATATATTCGGCTTTGCGAAATGGGAAATTTCGTTGTTGCTGTCTCGCCCTCGGATGCTCACGTAGCTGCAAGTACGCTCCGCTCCGCAGGCTCAACGCGCCTAGAACTTTCCTCATTTCTCAAACCCTCAAAAATAATGCTTATTAGTTAGTGGATGGAGTATGGATGTCATTGCGAGGAACGCACGTGACGTGGCAATCTATTCAGGTGTCAGGTCTCGGGTCACTGGAATAGTGATTAGTGGTTAGTGATTAGTGATTAGGGTTTTAATCCGGACCGGCATCCGAAGTAGAGTTCTGGTCTCAGGATATTGTTTAAGGTGTATTTTAGTCCGGTTAATGATATTAGGTAATAAATAATAGATAACAGTTAATGAAAGAATTTGATTCTGTATTTTTTATCTCAATTATTTTTGTAACTTATAAGTTTTAGCTGACATAAATGAATTTAAAATTCAAGTTGTAATATTTTTTATAGCATTTTAAAGAAACCCATGGGATTATTCACATTAGCAAAAATTTGGTCTTGATTTAAGTACAAATTCCTTTATAATATTAATGTAGCGTGGGCGATTAACTCAGCTGGTAGAGTGCCACCTCGACAAGGTGGAAGTCGTTGGTTCGAGTCCAATATTGCCCACCATATTTAATAAAAACTGAAAGTTGATTAAGTAATGTATAAGGAAATTATGCGTAAGCATAATTTCTACGTTTCTAAATCAATTATCACTTAATACATGGGGCATTAGCTCAGTTGGATAGAGTCGCTGACTTCGAATCAGTTGGTCGGGGGTTCGAGTCCCTCATGCCTCACCAAAAAAACATCAGGTCAAAAACCTGATGTTTTTATTTATTTAAGAAATGGACTCGAAACACCGACCAACTGATTTCATCTGTGGGGGAAGCGCAGAAGGGGGTC
>JAAYPU010000119.1 GCA_012519645.1 Clostridiales bacterium
CTGACAACAATTTGAGTGAATTTCATAATTGAAATTCACTCAAATTGTTGTCAGTGATACATACTTTTCTAAACCGGCTTTCAATATTTCCATCGCACGTCTCAGGTCCTTTTCATTTAATACATAAGCTATTCTTATCTCATTTTTACCAAGTCCGGGCGTTTCATAAAAGCCTTCTACCGGTGCAAACATAACCGTTTCATTGTCCACATCGAAGGATGTCAGCATCCAAATCAGGAATTCTTCAGCATCTGCCACAGGGAGCTTTGCAGTAAGGTAAAATGCTCCTGAAGGTTTCCTGCATACGACCCCTTCAACTTTACTCAGAATATCATAAACAATATTTCGTCTTTTTTCATACTCCTCTTTTACTTCATCAAAATAAGAAGGCGGCAGCTTATAAAGCTCAGTTGCACCAATCATATCAAGGGTGGAGCATGATAATCTTCCCTGACAAAGCTTCATGACATGGTCTAAAAGCTCTTGATTTTTTGTAAGAAGCGCACCGATTCTTGCACCACAGGCGCTAAATCTCTTTGAAATACTGTCTATTAATACAACCCTGTCGGTCACATCGGGAAGCTGTCCAAAGCTGGTAACAGGACTGTCGTCATAGACAAATTCCCTGTATACTTCATCGGAAATAATAAAAATATCATGCTGTTTTGCTATATCTGCTATCATGCGCATTTCTTTCATTGTCAAAACCGTGCCGGTAGGATTTCCCGGGTTTGTAAGGAGAATTGCTTTCGTTCTTTTTGTGATTCTGCGGACAATTTCTTCTTCATCAGCAAAATGAAATCCGTTTTCAGCATAGGTTGTTATAGGAACTATTTTAGCTCCGGTACCTTTTATGAAAATATTATAATTAGAATAATAAGGTTCCGGAACGATCACTTCATCTCCTTCATTGGTTATGCACAACAATGTAAAAGTCAGCGCTTCACTGCCACCGTGGGTAATAATAATATCATTATTATCAAAATAAACATCGTGTCTTTCATAATAATTTCTTATTTGAGCTATTAAATCATTTATCCCTTGCGAAGGCATATATTCAATTATATCTTTATCAAATGACTTTATGGCATCCATAAATACACTGGGAGTTTTAATATCCGGCTGACCAATGTTCAGATGGTATACTTTTTTCCCTTTTTTCTTGGCCTCATCCGCGTATTTATAAAACTTCCTTATGGGAGAATGATCCATTGTCTGTATTTTCTTAGAGAATTTTACCATTTTTTCAACCTTCCAATTCTATCATTATTTTAAAGCTCTGAATGTGCTTTTTCCACAGTATCGATTATTGAATATTCTTCATCAGAGGCCTCTTCATTTTCAATAAACAATAAATATTCCATGTTTCCTTTAGTGCCTTTTATCGGCGAATAAGTCAGACCTTTTATTGAAAAATTCAATTCATGAGAAAAAGTTATTATTTTTTCCAGCACTTCCGCATGTATTTTTTTATCTTTTACTATACCATTTTTCCCTACCTGATGTCTACCTGCTTCAAATTGCGGTTTAACCAAGCATATCAAAGAACCTTTTTCTTTAAGCAATTCCTTTGCCACTGGCAAAACAAGAGTCAGAGAAATGAAAGAAACATCAATAGTCACAAAATCAATGACATCCTTTATGTCATCCTTGTTTAAATAGCGTATATTCACCTTTTCCATAGTTATTACTCGAGGGTCATTTCGAAGCTTCCAATCTAATTGCCCATAACCCACATCCAAAGCATATACTTTTGCAGCTCCATTTTGAAGCATACAATCTGTAAAGCCCCCGGTGGAAGCCCCTATATCCATGGCAATCTTTTCATTAAGAGAAATATTAAATACTTTTATGGCTTTTTCTAATTTAAGACCTCCCCGACTGACATATGGACATATATTATTATTTTTTATAAAAATATCGGAATTTATATTAACAAGTGTACCTGCCTTATCTATTTTTTGATTATCTACAAATACAATGCCTGCCATTATCGCACGCTTCGCTTTTTCTCTGGACTCTATCAGTCCTTTTTCTACCAGCAGTACATCCAATCTTTCCTTTTCCATTACTTTCTCCCATTGAGCATTTCCAAGACATTTTTCATTATGCCCTTTTCATCCATACCATATCTTCTATCAAGCTCGGCTATGCTGCCATGCTCTATATATTTATCCGGCCATCCCATCTGATATAAATGTATATCATTAAGGGAATTCTTATGAATCAAAGCTGAGACACTGCTCCCGAAACCGCCGATTTTAGTATTATCTTCAATCACTATTACTTTTTTATGGCTTTTTAATATTTCCAATATGGCCGCTTCATCCAATGGCTTGATTATTCTTGCGTTTACTACTGTTATATTTATTTTATGTTCTTTAAGTAATTGGGACGCATCGAAGGCAGCCTTTACCATTCTGCCAACGGCAAAAATGCACAAATCCTCGCCCTTGGTCAATATTTCCAATTTATTTATATCTTTGTAATTATTACTTATATGCGATAGATCCATAGCACTCCCGCGCGGATACCTTATGGCACAAGGTTTATTAAGATCCATAGCAAAAGTAAGCATAGCTTCCAGTTCGTATTTATCCTTTGGTGCCAATATAGTCAGATTTGGCAAATGATTCAAATACGAAATGTCAAAAATACCATGGTGGGTTTCCCCGTCTTCTCCGACTATACCTGCCCTGTCAATGCAAAATATAACCGGTACATTATGAAGACATACATCCATCATTATCTGATCATAAGATCTTTGTAAAAACGTAGAATATATAGCTAAAAATGGAATCATTCCATTTAAAGCTAATCCGGTTGCAAAAGAAACCGCATGTTGTTCAGCAATACCAACATCAAAAAATTTATCTGGAAAACGCTTTGAAAATTCTTTCAATCCGGTTCCATCTTCCATAGCAGCTGTTATAGCAACAACTTTTGGATTTTCTTCAGCAAGCTGCATTAATTTCTCGCCAAAAATATGAGAATAAGTTTTATTAATGCTTTTGGAATGCACTTCTCCGGTCTCGCTGTCAAAAGGACCGATTCCGTGAAATCTGTCAGGTTCTTTCTCTGCATTTAGATATCCCTTGCCTTTCTTGGTATGGATATGAACTAATACCGGTCCCGACACATTTTTTGCGTTATTTAAAACGTATATAAGTTCATGCAGGTTATGCCCATCAACAGGTCCTAAATAAGTAAAACCAAGCTCTTCAAATATAATACCGTCTACAAGGGTATATTTGATTGCATCCCGCATTTTTTCCAAAGTAAAAAATATAGGTCCTCCTGCTTTAGGGATCTTATATATGGCTTTTTTTAATTTGTCTTTCATTTTTCTATAGGAGGATGCTGTTCTTAATCTGTTAAGGTGTCTTGAAATCCCGCCGATATTTTGGGAAATAGACATTTCATTATCATTAAGGATAACAATAAGATTTGATGTGCAGTGACCTGCGTTGTTTAAAGCCTCAAATGCAATTCCTCCTGTCAAAGCACCATCACCAATTACCACAACAACAGAATAATCTTCATCATTTATATCTCTTGCCTTTGCCATGCCTAAGCCCACTGAAACAGATGTGCTACTGTGACCGCTTTCATAAATGTCGTGTATGCTTTCTTCTCTCTTTGGAAAACCACTTATGCCTTCCAGCTGTCTTAAGGTTTCAAATTTTTCAGCACGACCCGTTATTATTTTATGTACATAAGACTGATGTCCCACATCCCAAATAATCCTATCCTTGGGGCTATCAAACACACTATGCAATGCAAGGGACAATTCTACCACACCTAAATTAGACGCAAGATGTCCTCCTGTCTGTGATACCTTATCAATTAAGAACTCTCTTATTTCAGAAGCTAATAGTTCCATTTCCTGCTCTGAAAGTGTTTCTAAATCACCGGGAGATTTAAGCTTATTCAAATATTTTGTCATAAAGACGAACCCCTTTTATAAGTTAACGTAATATATTTATTTTTAATTTGCTTTCTATACTATATAATATTCTTCCGCAAATTTTTATAATTATTTTTGAGTGATTTATAGCGATATCTTTACCAATA
>JAAYPU010000120.1 GCA_012519645.1 Clostridiales bacterium
CACCGAACCAGCCAGTTATGCCACTAAAAATATTATCATACCAGGTGTCGTAATCAGGAGCTTCTGGGTCAACACCACCAGCATAATTATTAGGAATAAGTAAACCATCTACAATTTGTGAATTTTTACTAAATAAAACATTTTCATCATCATCAATAATATCAACATTTGTATATATAAGAGCATTTTCTAAAATCCAATTAATTGAAACATTATCAAGAACACCATAGTTATAGGCGTAATTACCCCCGTAAGTCCATGATAAATCAGACCTAGGAAAAGAAAAACTGAAATAATTACCTGTCTCAAAAAGTAAAATAGGGTCATCTGAATAAGATGATGTATCTAAATACACAAGATTATTATTTAAAACCGTGCTATACATATAACGAGTATAGTATGTATCATTGACAGAATTATGATAAAAAATAAAAACAGCAGAAGCAGGCACATTATCTTCATAAATAGGAGTAGGCATATAAGGTTCAAAAGGGTGTGAAGACTCAGCAGATACAGGAACAACTAAAACACAACATAAAAAAATAATTGTGAATAAAACACTAAATGCCTTGAATTTGAACACGCAACCACCTCCAAGCCTTATAAAATGCAATTACAAAAACAATTGCAGTAACAATATACGGTAAAATTTGACGAAATGGAGAAAAAATATACAAAAGTAATTTACTAGATGATAATTGATTACCAATAAGAGTCACACCATTCCGAAGAACATCATCACTAGCGGCAGATGCTAACAATTGCCCTTGCGTTCCGTAAAAATCATTAGAAGAAAAGACAATAACTTTCCCTTCTTCACTATCAATAGAATCAACATCATCAAACCAAGTTATCCAGTAAGCAGATGATGTATAATGGACCCAAGAGCCATTGACAAGTTCGTATCTATCACCAAAATAAACTTTTTCACCATCAGAATTTACGAGAGTACCATTATCACTTGATATATAAATATTGCCATTATAATCAGTAGAGCCAAGCCTATACGTGTCTAAGTCAGGCATATAACCAACAACAAAACTACTAACTCCATCAGGTGGAGGAGGTAACTTTGTTATAACGCCATTAGCACAAACAACAAAGGGAAAAGATAAAATTGTAAAAAGCAAAAAAACAAAAACAACTTTACGCATACAAACACCCCATTTAAAAGAATCAGGGTAGGCTATGCCTACCCCATGAAGCCAAATAAAAAACTATGCTCCTTTTATTTGACCTTTTAACCATGCCCATCCCTTTCTGAAAGCAATGAAGCCGACAACGACAGGCAGAACAACAGGAAGCAATTCCATAATACCATCTAGAACACCACTAAAACTATCAGCTGTGATATCTGCAAACATTGAATCCATAATTTATCCTCCTTTCCTTAGAATAAGAACGAAATGAATTTATAGAGTATGTATATTGCCACCAAGGCAATACACATCAAAATAAATCCTTGTACTAAGTGACACGTTGAAACAACAGTCTGTTCATATGGAGTCATTCAAAAAACCTCCTATATCTCCAAGTCTATTTCACTTAAAAAATCAGCCTTAGAAATTTTGGTGTTTACTTTGTTACCAGTTGATGGTA
>JAAYPU010000121.1 GCA_012519645.1 Clostridiales bacterium
CAAGACTTTGCTTAAATTCTTCATCATATTTTCGATAAGTACTCATTTTTTTATCTCCTTTTTATTGTCTACTGAAATTATACTGCATTTCACTATCCGCTGTCTACTTTATTAGTATACATCCAATATAAGAGCACTTGGAACATCAGCAGGAATTTTATTTCCGCCAGATAAATTACATCCGAATAAACGTTTTGTTGTATCTCAGGATATTCTTGAAATGCTTATAAGGAGTTGTGTTAATTCTGGCGAGATAATAAGCGGATTGGAGATAAGACAACGATTGTGGGATAGATTTGGTATCATAATTGGAGGAAGCCAGTTTGAAATGCAGAAACTTAAGTCAAGTGGAATGATATTGCAGATTGACGAGGATGCTCTTGAAGAAAATTTCACCTCATTTGCTACGACTCTTGAGACAATGGATTTTGCAGAGGTAATGGCTGATGGCATTCTGCAGATTAGAATGGGAGGTAATAAAAAATGATGGATAAGCAAGCATTGATTGCTGAACTTCTACGAGAGCGTCTTAATAGCATTAAAACCGGGATAATCATCAAAGGAATCGAAGATATAAAGCCCGAGGAGGTTGTCAATCAATTGATTGACACAACTTCAAAATTGTACATTGCAGTGATAGGATACGAAGGAATAACTACTCGCTGTGAATCTTACTACGAGATTAACGATACTATTGAAAAAGCAGTCTTGTGGAGAAGTATGCCTGAATGTGCCGGGAAAATTCTAGTTTTTATAAAAAACGATACTGACAGACTCCATTCATTAGCCGAATTTGAGATAATTACTATAAGGGATATCTCGCGATTCTTATTGAGGCAGCAGCTAAAAAACGATAACAATACACCAACACACAATTTCTGGAGCGCACTAATGGAGACATCAGATTATTATACATTTGATGCCTTATATGAATTTGTCTCATCTGTAGTTGAAAACGAAAATCCTGCGGATGCAATTCCAGAAAATATGTGGAAACTAAATTTGCTTCTAGACTATGGAATTCTCAGTACGAAAAATAATCCTAAAGAGCGCCTTTCTAAGAATAGAGATCTGATATTTGCCATAGGACAATTAAGTGAGGACTCAAGAAAAAAATTAAGCCGGTCTTTGGCACGAACAAAAACGAACGACAAGGAAAGACTGCAGAAGGCATATCATAGTCTGCAAAATCTTTATAAATATGGTAACTGTGAGACATTGAGGACTCTTGATTTTGATACTGTTCAAGAGTTGTTTTCGGCATCTCAAAAGACTGATAAGAAAAATTCTACTCCTTCTCAAACGAATAATACTCCAAATATAGAAGATACGCCATCGGAGTCCTCACCTATCAGACCAAAGGAATTAGATAAATTAATCGCTGATGCAGTTGTATTTGGCGATGACAATGACCTGGAAAATATACAGGAGTTATTTAGGGAGTTGAACAAGCATTACGATCCACAAACAGAGGAAACTGATGACGAAATTCCTTCTATAGGCGGAATATTTGGAAATAGGAATATAGTGTTAGAAACACACCACACTGACATTAGAAAACTGGTGGGTAAATTTTGTAATATGTCAGTTTGGGGTGGCCTTATGGAGACCGATGAAAGTGTCCTAAAGGATGCTATTTCCGCCGATATAGTAAATGCAAAATACTTTGATCCTGAAAATGCAGATTCGATCATATCCTTTGTGGGTGGCATAGATGGTAATCAACCACTGTTTGACTTTATCATGCAGTTTGATGCGCAATTCGATGCGAAAGGATTTGACAATGCCGAAAGGTTCTCGCCAATCATTGCTGATTTAAAAGAGCAGAGAGCAAATCTATTTACTTCTATTGACATGATTATGTATCACCCTGTTCTATTATTTGGAGCCTCTGAAGAAAAACGGCAGATTCTTTTCAATTACATCCAATCTTGGGAGCGTCTATATCATGCATTCTGCGTTAATGAGCCTTTGATGAGGCAGATTAGTGCTGGTGGGACAAGTTTTATTGCCAGAGCTATTTTGTTGTTAGATGTACTATTCGTAAAGACTCCAAGAGAATGGAAAGGCATACTACTACCGCTGCATCCATTATATCTTTGGCGTTATTATGAGGTATTTCGTACTCTTCCTAATAAAAAGACCATACTCAGTGATGATGATAAAGAGGCTTTATCAAAGGTTCTCACTCAGCTTCCACAGGTGTTGAGTTATATTATTGCAAATAGTATCGTTACAGAATCATCAGAAGATAAAATTTTGCCCTGCTCCGGTAGTATTGAGATGCTACCAACATTTGAAAATAAAACTAATCGTTATCTTGGCAATGATGGGACAGAGTCAGTGGAGGAAATACTCACCAGGTGGGTGGGGTTTGCTCCATATACGCGCAATGAGATCAGAATCTGTTCAGTGGATGCGCCGGATCTAATTGGGATTTTGCGTCAAGTAAAAGCTTTTATGGATAAGAATTCCTGTAAACGCGTTGTATATGATGTATTTTTAACTAGAAATCAAAATGGTAATACAGAACTGTCTAAGTTGGATTATGCTGGAAGTGATTATGAAATTGGCGAATACATAAAATCAGATCGAATTTCAATAAGCATTAGAAATGTTCGTTCTACTAATAATGTTAAAGAAACTCTTGCTAATAGACCTGTTCATGTGGCATTTTATTTTGATCAATCATCGTATGTGATTGAGTTTGGGCCAAACAGCCATAACCTTTATATTAATCCATTAGTTATAACATATGACTATGATTATGATGAGATTCAGCATAAGGGTAGCATTTATCCATCATCAGAAATGGATTCTGGATTGATAGGCGATTATCACAAGCTTATGAGATCGGCGGATGTTATCAGCAATAACATGAATCCTAGAACAACCTATAATTGTAGTGCTGATATGACAGATGTGGTATCTACGATTGAGGATGGTCAAACACAATGGCTTGTCGTTGCAGACAGAGATACGAATAATTATCAGCCTCAAAATGCTATTCCAATTGGCGAGATGCAATATGATAAGAGAATGGTCAACGTTTGGGCATCTGATAAGTCAAGAATCATTACTCAGTACTTAACGCTTCTTCGTGGTTATAATCTATATCCCAAATCCGAAACCCTGATTGATATTCTTAGGCGATTTGGTCACATAGCGTCTAATGGGCTAATTAGTATTCCAAAGTTTGGTGCTGATGCTCAGGCCATTGATAATAAGAAAAAAGGGTTAATCGGAACATTGTTTGCTGCTTCTTGGTATATGAAACAGCATACGGATGCGCTTGTTGCATCGTTAGATAACGATAAAGCAAGGCTTTGGCTGCAAAATAGTAAGTATGGGAATGAGAGAGCGGATCTTGTTGGTCTGTATTACGATGAACAGAGAAATACACTTTATGTCCAACCTATTGAGGTGAAAACTAGAGATGAAGCTCCAGATGCCACCATCACAAAAGATGAAACAGAGCCAGGAAAATTTATTATCACTGGTCACGCAGCAGGACAAATAGCTTCTGTAATTGAAATCCTTAGAGAAATATTTACATATGATGAGAATACGGCGGATATGTTTATATCTGCACGTAGAGAGGTTCTCAAATACCAAATTGTTTCTGAATGCTTCAGAAATGTTCATAACACCGACTGGCAAAAGAGATGGTATGATCTTCTTAAAAAAGCATTTACTAATGGTCAAAGCAAGAGCATCTCTATTAATGTATCGGGTCTGCTGATGCATATAAAGCTTAATGAAGCATCAGGTGGTGAGCATATTGTTTGTTATAATCCAGAATTTGATGATTGTCGAATTGATTATTGGAAACTGACAGCCAAGGAAATTCAGCGAGATGTACTTGGGGATGGTACACTTATTAGAGACATGTGGACACCAGATTTCGATATGGAAGAAGAGCGTGGTGAGGTAAATGATGAATCGGATGAAGCTATTATTGATAAAGATGTCGAAGTGAATGGAAAATACGAAGAAGATAGAAATATAAGCGGAATTCGAAACCTCGAAATTACTCCGCCCAATAACTTGGCAGTGTCTGCTGAACCACAGACGAAGTATGGCTCATCTATTACTATTTCTTCTGTTGATGCACAAGTAGTGGAAAATGGCGTTAGCAAAGAAGAAATTGAACAGTTGGTTAAGGATTTTAAGAGAGCCTGTGGTGATTATCATGTTACTTTGCGTGAATGCGATGCAGAGAATACAGTTGTCGGGCCAAGCGTTATTCGTTTAAAATTCCGCTTGGGTCGCGGACAAGCGTTGCAAGGACTTTCCAGTCACCTAGAGGACATTGGAAGAGAAATGAAGCGTACAGGAGTGATTATTCAACAGGTACCTAATTCCGATGAATTACTTCTAGATGTCCCGCGACTTAAACGCGAGAAGGTTTTGTTTAGGAATGTCATATCCTCTTTGCCAAAGGTAACGTCTCCTGAACAGTTGTATTTCCCCCTTGGAAGAACACCAAATGGTGTAGATTTAATTGAAGATCTTGGACAGATGCCACATATGCTAGTTGGCGGTAGCACTGGATCTGGTAAATCAGTATTCCTCTTTACCATGCTTGCAGCGTTGTTGATGACGCATCCACGAAAGGAAGATCTTCAGTTGATTCTATCTTCATCAAAGTTGGAGGATTTCATACATTTTGAAGGATTACCTCATCTCTATTCAGGAAGTGTTATTTCTGATGCTATCGAAGCAACGAGAGTAATCAAGGAAGTTATTTTCGAAGAATCTGAGCGCAGAGGTAAACTACTTGCAGAGGCAAGAGTTGCAAATATTATCGAATACAATAAGATTGCTGACGAAAAATTGGCCCCTATCGTCGTGGTGATCGATGAGTTTGCTGATTTGGCAGATCAATTAGAGACTAAAAAAGAGCAGAATGCTTTCTATAAGCCTGTTCAAAGAATTGCTCAAGCTGGAAGAAGTCGTGGAATTCATCTTGTGCTTTGTACTCAACGTCCGGAAGCAAAACTTGTTCCTTCTACTACGAAGGCACAGTTAAATGGACGTGTTGCGCTAAGGGTGAATGACGCTATTTCTTCGAGAATGATACTGGATTATCTTCCTGACGCTCAATATCTCCAGAAGCATGGTGACATGATTTACAAGAATGGTGATGTAATTGAACGTGCACAGGGTTATTTGATTGAAATCGATGAACTTGACGCAATCGTAAGTAATGTGATTAATGGTAAATACTAAGTAAAGAAGGAAATTGTATGCAGACGGCTACTATGAACGGAGACCTAATTATTGGAACATTTGTAAAAGAAGAAAAAAACCGATTTCTTTGTTTAGTTGAGGTCTCTGGAATAGAAACCGTCTGCTACATTCCTTCATCCTGTCGACTTAGTAACTTTATGATTTTTGACGGAAGACAGGTATTGTTGATACCAAACAAGTCTCAAAAGACTCGTACCGAATACTCAGTTTTTGCTGTTAAAAATAGGCGGAGATTTATTCCTATAAATTTCTCTATAGCAAATCAAGTTATTGAAGAACAAATCTATAGCCGCAGATTCTCATACTTAGGAAAACGAAAAAATGTTATTCGAGAGACTATGCTAGATGGATATAAAGCGGATCTATATATCAGCGAAACAAAAACAATAATTGAAATAAAGAGCATTCTATCATTTGAAGCAGAAACTGTATTCCCTACTGTATATTCAGAACGTGCGTTGAAACAATTAATAAAAATTAAGGAACTCCTACTGCAGGGTTATAAGGTACATTATATGTTGGTTTCATTAAACCCTGATGTTAAGCAAATTACAATAAATCAACACATGAGAGATTTTTATGAACATTTTCGTGAGTGTATAGATTTGGGGATGCATTGCTGCGGATATAGCATTTGTTTACATAGTGGTATACCAACCTTGCATTCAAAAATTAATATATGTTGATCCGATGACGTTGATATATCCTATATAGTGTGCAAAACAAATAAATGAAAAGTACTGAATTTCTTAACTTTAAGCAGTTCTTTAAACAGAAAGGCGGTTAATATGTTAGATAGTACGATTACTTTGTTTTCCTCTGATAGTAGGCCTCAGTATGTAAAAGACGTCTTTAATATATTAGCTTTACCAAATGGGTGCATGTACAGATTCAGATATAAAGAGAAATACATACACAGCGATATAATTGGAGGCTTAAGCAGTAACAAAATAAAAGGGACAAAAGCATTAATAGCATTTAGAACAAATCTGGATGTTAATGAAGATAAGCACTTTTTTGTTCCTGTGCGTTGGGCTTTTATTAAAAATGTCCAGAAAAGTGCTGATTTTTATTTGATTGATTTTATTGTTAAGGATTTTGTTGTATTCAATAAAAATTTTGATGATAATCGTAGAAGTTTTGTAGGTATCAATACTCTGGCAAAAGGATATTTCACAACAAAGGATAGGGTCGATGCCTTCGTTGTGAAAAACACGCCCAATATTGTCATCACAAGTGATAAAACCAATAAAATAAAAGAAAAAGAAGATACAGAACGATGGTTGAAGGTTATAGAAGCACTTCATATTTATCCGAAGTTTGAAAAATGTTATTTTTTTAGGGCATCGATAACAAGAAATGGTCTCGCGAAGTTTTTTAAACCTTGTGTTATCAGGGAAGGCGGAAGAGCAAATATCATTATCGCATATAATAACTTTTGCGATATTTCTGATTCCGAGATCAACATTGAATATGATGAAAGCTTACTTATACCATCTAGAGATAAAAGTATAAAAATTGAATGCAGATACGATTCTGCTGTTTTTGCATTCCAAGCGAAAAGTGTCTTGTCAAAAACACCTACTCAGATAACACTAAGCTGTTGTAGTTATAAAGACATTGAAGATAAGCAAAGCATTGAAACAATGATAAAGATCCCTTTAATAATAAAAAGAAATCATTTTTATTTACTTGCTCGGGTTATTTTATCGCTCTTAGGTGCAATAGGTATCGGCCTGCCAGGAATTTTACCCGACACTACCCCTTCAGAATGTACAATTGCTTTATTTGTTATTGGTTCAATATTAATAGCAATTAACTGGTTGATACCGTATAAGGAGTAATTATGATATATAGATTTCTGAAATTAAAAAAAGCTATCCAGAAATCTTGGGGAGTGGATACAGCATATAAGGATGATATCCCCAAATGGTCAACCAACAATCCGGCAGCTGGGCAATGTGCTGTTACTGCATTGGTAATTCATGATTTCTTTGGTGGCCAGATATACAGTGGAGTTTCCCAAGATGGCGTGGTTCATTATTGGAACAAGGTACATGGCATAAAAATTGACTTAACTCGAAGCCAATTTAAAGAGACAAAAAAATTTTCCAATATTATTGAATGGAACGCATCTGACTTGCTAAAAACCGGTAATGTCAAAGAGCGTTATGAGATCCTTAGGAATCGAGTAGAAATGTATCTTCATCAATAAATCTAAAGTAAAGTATTGATGAGCCACAAAATTAAGCACGGTTTATTAACCTATTCCCGCGAACGGACAAAAACTGTTGACCTGTTTCCGCGAACAGATAATACCTATAAAAACCATGCTCGACCTATTCCCGCGAACGTAAAAAATGAAAAATACAGACCAGACATCGGGATGAGCCTATCGTTCCATGTTGAGTGCGTGGTATTGATAACAAGGGTGAAAGAGTGAGTGTGCTGAAAACCCTTATATATCAAGGCTTTTAGCACATATGGGTGTAAAACCCATTGAGTAAAATCATGAAAAAATCGCTTC
>JAAYPU010000122.1 GCA_012519645.1 Clostridiales bacterium
ATATACTGGTTGATTTGGCTGATGATTATGGAATAGAAAAATTTGTTTTGATTTCAACTGATAAGGCAGTAAATCCATGCAATGTCATGGGTGCAACAAAAAGAGCTGCGGAAATGATTTTACAGGCTAAAAGTAAAACTTCAAAAACACAATTTTCAGCAGTGCGTTTTGGAAACGTGCTGGGAAGTAACGGAAGTGTTATCCCTATATTCAGAAAACAGATAGAATTAGGTGGTCCGGTTACGGTAACGCACCCGGAGGTCACCAGATACTTTATGACCATACCCGAAGCTGTACAGCTTGTCATACAAGCGGGGGCCATGGCGGGAGGCGGAGAAATATTCATATTGGATATGGGACAACCTGTAAAAATAATAGAGCTCGCTGAAAACATTATTAAGCTTTCAGGATATAAGCCTTATGAAGATATAGATATTCAAATAGTGGGCTTGCGTCCCGGAGAAAAATTATATGAAGAGCTTATGCTGGAGGAAGAAGGTATACAAAAAACAGTTCATGAAAAAATATATATAGGGAAGCCTTTAAGTTTAGATAATGAATTATTGGCTCAGCAGATTGAAAAATTGGCTGATATGATAAATGCAGACGATGAATCCATGGTAGAGTATTTAAAAGAAATGATACCAACTTACAATTGCTCGAAATAGGTCACGGGTGTCAGAAGTCAGAAGTTCGTGGTTCGTGGTTTGAAGTCCGAAGTCAGGAGTATAGGGTCTCGGGTCTCAGGTATCGGGTTTCACCTGTAGGGGAGAACAGTGTTCTCCCGAATAAGATGCTAGATGAAAGATGAGAGATGAAAGTAAATGTCGATTTTGCGAAGCAAAATCCTCCTTCAATCATAAATCTTAAATCATAAATCTTAAATCAAAATGGGAGGGAGATAATTTTGAAACATGTGAACGTTAATATAAAAAATGCTTTTATAGAAAGTAATGAGTTAGAAGAATATAAAGAGCTAATTATTTCATCACATCAAAGACTTCATTCGGGAGTAGATGATTATACTGGATGGGTGGATTATCCTTTAAATCATGACAAAAAAGAAGTCCAAAGAATAATAAAAGTAGCTCAACAAATCAGAAACCAAAGCGAAATATTTATTGTCATAGGAATAGGAGGCTCTTATCTTGGCGCAAGAGCTGCTATTGAAATGCTTGGAAGCAGCTTTAACAATCTATTGGATAAGGAAAATAGAAAAGCTCCGCAGATATTTTTTGCAGGACATAATATCAGTGGTACTTATCATAAAGAGCTCTTGGAATTTGTACAAGATAAAGAGATAAGCATATGTGTTATTTCCAAATCAGGTAATACTATGGAACCGAACATAGCTTTTTCTGTATTTAAAGAACTTTTAGAAAAGAAGTATGGATCGAAATCAGCCGATCATATATTTGTTGTTACTGACGAAAAAGAGGGAATGCTGAGACAGGAAACAACAGAAAAAGGATACACAAGCTTTGCTGTTCCGGATGATATCGGCGGCAGATATTCCGTGTTGACACCGGGTGGACTTTTGCCTATTGCCGTAGCAGGGATAGATATAGAAGAAATGCTAAAAGGCGCTGCTGATGGCTGCATGATATATGATAATGAGGATTTGTCAAACCCCTGTTGTGCATATGCCGCAGCCAGGAATATTCTTTATAAAAGAGGGAAGCTTTTGGAAATATTTGAAAGCTATGAACCAAAGCTGCAATACGTTGCAGAGTGGCTGAAGCAGCTTTTTGGTGAAAGTGAGGGAAAAGAAGGAAAGGGTATATTCCCGGCATCCTTAAACTTGAGTACTGACCTGCATTCCATGGGTCAATACTTGCAGGAGGGAACATCTTGTTTCTTTGAAACAGTATTAAATATAAAAAGACTGGATATGGACCTTAAAATCCCTGACACGGCCATTAAACCTTTAAGGGATAAGACTATGAATGACATTAACAAAAAAGCCATGGAAGGTGTTATATTAGCTCATATAGAGGATTCTATACCTAACATTATGATAGATATCCCTGAAATATCCGCTTATTATTTTGGTCAGATGGTTTATTTCTTTGAAAAATCATGTGCTCTAAGCGGATACCTTCTGGGTGTATTCCCCTTCGACCAACCAGGAGTGGAGAAGTATAAGAGAAATATGAAGGAACTAATAACTAATAACTAAGAACTA
>JAAYPU010000123.1 GCA_012519645.1 Clostridiales bacterium
TAAAGAAGCTACCTCTACAACAAAAGAAGGAATTGATGATGTTATAAAAAAAGCGGAAATGATAGTAAAGAATCTACCGCATAGACAGGTTATTACTTCCTTTGCCGGATTAAGAGCCCATGAAGACGGTCATGAATTTATAATCAGCGAAATAGAGGATGCAAAAGGATTTATTGATGCTGCAGGGATTGAATCGCCAGGCCTTACAAGCGCTCCGGCTATTGGTGTTATGGTTGCAGACATATTAAAAGATAAAATGGGCTTGACTTTAAAAGAAAACTTTATTGTAAATAGAAAAGCAATATTGAATCCAAAAGAGCTTTCGTTGGCAGATCAAAAAAAATTGATTAGGGAAAAGCCTGAATATGGCACCGTAATTTGCAGATGCGAAACAGTTACCGAAGGTGAAATCTTAGACGCTATACATCGTCCTCTCGGTGCAAAATCGCTAGATGGTGTAAAAAGAAGAACAAGGTCAGGCATGGGAAGATGCCAATCGGGCTTTTGTTCACCAAAGGTAATGGAGATTCTTGCTAGAGAGCTTGGGGTATCTATGTTGGACATTACCAAGTCAGGCGGTGCGTCCACCATTGTTATAACGAGAACGAAGATTTCCCCCACCTCTTAGGTGGCGGGTAGGGATTAATGTCTCCCCCGAGTTTCAATGACTCGGGACCCGTTCGAAATCACAAAGCCAACAAAGTAACGAGAGGGTGAATTATATGGATTCCTATGAAGTAGTTGTTATAGGAGGAGGCCCTGCAGGTCTGGCGGCAGCGGTATCTGCCAGAGAGCATGGAGCAGAAAAAATTCTAATACTTGAAAGGGATAAGGAGCTTGGCGGTATTCTAAATCAATGCATACATAATGGTTTTGGGCTTCAAATCTTTAAGGAAGAGTTGACAGGTCCGGAATATGCAAAGCGTTTTATTAATAAGGTTGAGGAGCTGAAAATAGAGTATAAACTAAATACCATGGTGCTTCATATCAGTGCAGGTAAAGTGGTCACGGCAGTCAATAGGAAGGATGGCCTTTTTGAGATACAGGCAAAAGCTATTATTTTAGCCATGGGTTGCAGAGAAAGGTCAAGAGGGGCGCTTAATATTCCGGGCTATCGGCCGGCAGGAATTTTTTCTGCAGGTACGGCTCAACGCTTGGTTAATATTGAAAATTATATGCCGGGCAAAGAAGTTGCTATTTTAGGCTCGGGGGATATCGGCTTAATTATGGCAAGAAGAATGACCTTGGAGGGAGCAAAAGTCAAGGTTGTTGCAGAACTATTACCATATTCGGGAGGCCTTAAAAGAAACATTGTACAATGCTTGAACGATTATGATATTCCGCTTAAATTAAGTCATACTGTAGTGGATATTCACGGTAAGGACAGAATATCAGGAGTTACCATAGCCAAGGTGGATGACAAAGGTAAACCCATTATTGGGACAGAAGAATATTATTCCTGTGACACTTTAATGCTGTCTGTCGGCCTTATACCTGAAAATGAATTATCTAAAGAACTCGGAGTTGAAATTAACCCTGTTACGAATGGCCCAAAAGTTAATGAGAGCTTGGAAACTTCAGTTGAAGGAGTATTTGCTTGCGGCAATGTCCTTCATGTTCATGATCTGGTCGATTATGCAACCCTTGAAGCTCAGAATGCGGGCAGAAATGCAGCCGAGTACGTAAATGAAAATATTTCACATGAAGTGGATGGCAAAGAAATCAACATTATTGCAAGAAACGGGGTTCGCTATACTGTTCCTGAAAAAATCAATATAAATCGCATGGAAGATAGTATTATGGTAAGGTTCCGCGTTGGAGATGTTTATAAGAACGCATATGTCGGTGTATTTCTGGACGGGGAGCGGATTTTACACAAAAAGCGGCTCATTATGGTTCCGAGCGAAATGGAAGAAATAAAGCTGGAAAAGGTTAAATTAGCCGCCCATGACCAACTGAAAACTATTACTATTGAGGTTGAAAAGGAGTAGTGAGTCCTATGGAAAAAAGGGAACTCATTTGTATCGGCTGTCCTCTGGGATGTGTTGTTAATGTGGAGCTAGAGGATGGAACTATAAAAGACATATCCGGATATAGCTGTAAACGCGGGATA
>JAAYPU010000124.1 GCA_012519645.1 Clostridiales bacterium
CATATTATTTTATTATCAGTACAATTATTCTATTAACTGACATATTAAATTAAAATTTAACAGCAAACTGCTGCGGAAATTTTATAATTGAAATTTCCGCAAACTTAGAACTAATAACTAATAACTAAGAGATAATGTAGGAATTTGACTTTAGTCAAATTCCATCCTTAACTATTAGTTCTTAGTTATTAGTTATTAGTTATTTACGGGAAGGAATTGATTATGAAGTATAGAAATATTGTTAAAGGCACTTTTATTGAGCGTCCCAATAGATTCATAGCTATCGTGGATATAGACGGTAAAAAAAATACGGTGCATGTAAAAAACACCGGCAGATGTAAAGAAATTTTGATACCCGGGGCTGAAGTTTTCATGCAGTACGATCCTTCGCCCAATCGTAAGACAGATTATTCTTTAATAAGTGTCAAAAAGGGAGAAACTCTTATAAATATAGATTCTCAGGTGCCTAACAAAGTTGTTTATGACGCCATCATTTCCAATAAAATTGAAGCTCTGCACAGTGTTTCTCTTTTAAAAAGAGAGGTGACCTATAAAGCTTCAAGATTTGACCTGTATTTTGAATCACACTATAGGAAGGGATTTGTTGAAGTGAAAGGTGTAACGCTAGAAGAGAATGGTATTGCCATGTTTCCGGACGCTCCAACCGAAAGGGGCACCCGCCATATTTATGAAATGATAGATGCTGCAAAGGAAGGATATGAAGGTTATATTTTTTTCTTGATTCAGATGAAGGGAACAAATATGTTCAGACCAAACTATCGAATGGATCCTGCTTTTTCAGAAGCCCTGAAAACTGCGTCTCAAAACAATGTAAAAATACTGGCCTATGATTGCATTGTTACGGCTGACTCCATTGATATCTCATCGAAAATACCAATTATTATTTAAGGGTCTCAGGTCTCAGGTCTCGGGTCTCTGGTCTCGGGTTTTAACTAATAACTAAGAACTAAGAGATAAGGAAGATTTTTGTGTTTTGCAAACACATAAATCTACATACAAAAACTGAGAACTGATAACTGATCTTAACTCGCCCTATTTGTGAAACAAATAGTTTGCGAACTTATGCAAGGAAATCATAAATCTTAAATCATAAATCTTAACTCATAAATATAAATCCGAAGTCCGAAGTCTGGTCTCAGGAGTTGAACTGAAAACTAAAAATTGGAGAAAAGAGAAGAGAGAAGAGAGAAAAGGTAATGTAGAAATTTGCTTCATTAAAAGCAAATTTCAACCTTCACTAACCTCTAACCTCCAACCTCTAATCTCTACCATTCAATCATAAATCTTAATTCTTAATTCAAAAACAATCGTTAAACTATTGCTCAACTATCGTTAAACGATGCGTAGCATCATTTTATTCTAAAAAACTTCTTTGCATTATTCATTGTCGCTTCTGCGACTTCCTCAAATGAGATGCCTTTTATTTCAGCTACCTTTTCAGCCGTGTATTTTACATATGAAGATTCATTGCGCTTGCCTCTGAAAGGTTCCGGAGTCAGATAGGGCGCATCTGTCTCTATTAAAAGATATTCTAAAGGAATTGTCTGCACTACCTCGATCAATTTTCTTGCATTTTTGAAAGTGACCGTACCGGCTACTGAAATATATGCTCCCAGTTTTATCTATTGCTTTGCCATCTCCGCACTTCCGGAATAGCAGTGCATAACAACACCTAAAGGAAATGCATTTTCTTCTTTCAATATTTTCATTGTATCTTCATTGGCATCCCTGTCATGTATTATAATTGGCATATTTACCTCATGAGCAAGCTGGATCTGTCTCCTAAACCAATATTGCTGCATATCCCTTGGAGAATGGTCATAATAGTAATCCAATCCAATTTCTCCAATTGCACAAACCTTTGGTTTTTTTGCCAGTCCTTTAAACAGCTTTATTGTATCTTCATCCAAGTCCTTGACATCATGAGGGTGGCATCCTACGGATGCATAAAACATTTCATATTTTTGAGCAAAATCCACAGCCTTTAGAGACGTCTCTAGATCCGCTCCTGCATTAAGAACGTATGCTACGCCCGCCTGCTTTATCCTATTAAAAACTTCTTCTCTGTCATTATCATATTTTACAGAATACATATGTGAGTGTGAATCAAATAACATCGGTATTCTCCTTTCAAATTATAGGGGATAGGGTGTCAGGTCCAGAGTCCGGCGTCCGAAGTAGGTTTAAGGTCTCTGGTCTCAGGTCTCAGGTATCAGGAAAAAGTGATTAGTAGTTAGTGATTAGTGATTTTGAGACTTAGATTGTCATTGCGAGCGCAGCGTGGCAATCTGTTAAGGTCTCAGGTCCGGAAGTCCCGGTTCTCCCCCAGTCACCTTGTGACAGCCCCCTCAAAGAGGGAGCCAATTTACATTCTTGTTATAATATCAAAAATCAACCAAAATTATTTCTTAAAGACCGCTCAGAAAGCTTCAGATGCGCGACACAGCGAATAAGGCAGAAATGCGCGTACATATTAGTACGTAAATGATGCCGTTGATCTGCAACAAAGCAGATGTGCTTTATCAGCGGTCGGCTATTTTACAATCGAGCCGTTTGGGGCACTAGTAGTAACAAACTCCAGCCGATCCCCATTGTCAGCAAAGAGGATCATTCCTTTTGATTCCTCGCCCCGCAGTTTAATTGGTTTTAAATTTGCTACCACTATGACCCTTTTACCTTTCATCTCTTCCGGAGTATAGTATGCTGCTACACCGGAAACTATCTGTCTTATTTCATCTCCTATTTTCACACTTGAGACTAATAATTTGTCTGCTTGAGGATGCTTTTTACAATCCAGGATTTCTCCAACCTTTAATTCTATTTTATCAAAGTCTTCAATGGTAATATATTCCTTTTCATTTTTATCATCATTTACATTGTTAACTTTCTCTTTACTTTCCTGTATCTCCTTCAGCTTCTTTTCAGTGTCGATTCGGGCAAAAAGAATTTCTCCTATACCAACTGTATCTCCTGCTTTCATTCCATCAAAGGTCTTCAAAGAATCCCAATCCTTGACAGATGTATTTAGCTGTCTGAAAATACTTTCTGCTGTTTCCGGCATGAATGGGAAAAGCATCACGGAAGAAAATCTTATGGATTCTAATAAGTTATATAATACTGTAGCAAGTCTCTCCTTGCCGCTTTCATCCTTTCCTAATACCCACGGCGTTGTCTCATCAATGTACTTGTTGCTTCTTCTAAGAAGGGTAAAAATATCATCTATAGCATCGCTGACCCTTAGCTTATCCATCTTATCCTTTACCTTATCAGGTGTGGATAAAGCCAGCTGTATAAGCTCATCATCTATAGCTTCTTTTAAAACAGGAGCTAAAATTTTTCCGTCAAAGTATTTTTGACTCATTGTAATGGTCCTGTTCACCAGATTGCCCAATATGTTTGCTAAATCAGAATTGATCCTTTCTATGAGCAGCTCGTGGGTTAGCGTGCCATCCTGCGCAAAAGGCATTTCGTGCAGTAAATAGTATCTAACGGCATCTACTCCAAAATGAGACACCAAGTCATCTGCATACAGAACATTGCCTTTTGATTTACTCATTTTTCCCTCCCCAACTAATAGCCAAGGATGTCCGAAAACCTGCTTGGGAAGCTCTACTCCTAATGCCATCAGCATAATTGGCCAATATATAGTGTGGAATCTTAATATATCTTTGCCAATCAGATGTACATCAGCAGGCCAATATTTTTTAAACAGCTCCTTATGATTTCCGTCCGGGTCATAGCCCAAGCCTGTAATGTAATTGCTCAAAGCATCTATCCAGACATAAATAACATGTTTATCATCAAATGTAACCGGAATACCCCAATCAAAAGATGTTCTGGAAACGCATAGGTCTTGAAGACCGGGTTTTAAGAAATTGTTTATCATTTCATTTTTTCTGGATTCCGGCTGTATAAATTCAGGATTATTTTCTATATAAGCTATCAGCTTATCCTGATATTTACTTAATCTGAAGAAATAAGCTTCTTCTTTTGCTTTTTTCACTTCTCTTGAACAATCAGGGCATTTTCCTTCAATGAGCTGGGATTCTGAAAAAAATGATTCGCAAGGTGTGCAGTACCATCCTTCGTATTCTCCTTTATAAATATCTCCTTGCTCATAAAGCTTTTTAAATATTTTCTGCACTGTCTCAATATGTTCTTTATCCGTTGTACGAATAAACTTATCATAGCTCGTATTCATTAAATCCCATATGGATTTGATTTCTTGCGCTATTTCGTCTACAAAAACCTGGGGGGATTTTCCCAATTCTTTTGATTTTTGCTGAATTTTTTGACCATGTTCATCAGTTCCTGTCATAAAAAACACATCATATCCTGTAAGTCTTTTAAATCGTGCAATACTGTCTGCCAATACAATTTCGTATGAATTGCCGATATGCGGTTTCCCGGACGTATAGGCAATGGCTGTGGTAATGTAATATTTTTCTTTGTTCATTCTTTTTACCTCCTTATTCATAGGGCATAGGGTATAGGGTATAGGGAATATGATGCTTAGCATAAGTATATGGCGTATAGAGTATGGAGATAGAATAATTGACAATTGACAATTAATGTCGAAATTTAGCTGAAAGCAAAATTTCTTCCTTAAATCTTAAATCATAAATCTTAACTTATACCTATATACTCACACTACACCGAAGGTGCATATTCACACTGCTCCGAAGGAGTTATTGGTTGTCCCTAACCTCCAACCTCCAACCTTTAACCTCTAAAAAAATAAGTCTCTTTACAAACGTAAAGAGACGAAGTTTTTTCGTGTTACCACTCTAATTCATATAAATCTCACGATTTATACCTCAACGGGTATTTGTTACCCAATACTTTTAACGGATATTACCCGTTATATCCTACTTAAATTTCAGATATAAAGCTCAAGGACCATCTTCAATATATTCCATGTATCGGTTCACACCTGCTCCGACTCTCTGAACCATTTCCTATATTTACTCTTCCTATCATCACCAATTATGTATTTTGTATTGATTCTATAGAACATTTTTTACAATGTCAAGGGGAAGCATGAATTAAGTGCTATTATACTGCGATAATGCCGGTATAAAGTATTACGATGTGTATTCATCTTTAAACGGTACTGCCTTAAAGGACAGTTCCCCATTATTATCTGTCCTTTTCAGCTCAGACCTTAATAATGAAATATTTGAATTTTGTTCAATGGCATCCAATATCTCAAGAACTTTAATAATAAATTTTCTCAGGTTTACATCTTTTAAGCTTAAAGAAGGCTCAACATCTTTATACATATATAGTGCCCAATTCGTAATGGATTCCAAAGATATACCCGGATCGGTATTGTACACTTCTTTGTGCATCTCAAGAATTTTTTTTGTTATTTCCAGCATATCATCTTCAGATAGTTTAGGAAGGCTGATTACCGGCTGTCGTAAGTCCTTTACAACCTTGCTCTTTTTATCTGCCGGATCTCCAAGTCTTTGATAAAGCGCTTCATAAGAAAATGTTCCTTTTTCCGGATTTGTCAATAGCTCATCCGTTGCGGCAAAAACAAACATTACATTTCTCAGCTCTCCTATTGCACATTCATCAATTATATAACGTATATTTTCATAAGCTTTTAAACGTATGTCCGCCCTTTCATTCATTATTAATTCAAGCTCATCAATCAATATGACTAATCCTTCGAGGCCCATAAATTTAGTCAGTTTTATAAATGCCTTCAGAAAATCCATGGTATTTACTTTATCCACCGAGCCTATTACTTCAAATTTTGTCTTGAGTTGAGAAGGAATGTTTTTTTCTCCTGAAATCCAGGAAGCAATGGCTCCTGAAAATTCTTTGTCGTCGTTGATTCTGGCCCGGATATAGTATGTTAATGCTCTGGCAAAAGAAGCGTTATACTTTTCCAATGTTTCAAGAATTTTATTGATTTCCGAAGAGGCATTTTCAGATGGCATGCTGCGCACTTTATTTATCCATCTGTCGAAAATATCTTCAAAAGATGTTTCCGTTTCTCCTTTATCAAGTAGGGATAAATTATGCATAATA
>JAAYPU010000125.1 GCA_012519645.1 Clostridiales bacterium
AAAGCTTCCATGAATAGCTAAACGCGCCATATGAACATTATTGTGGGAAAGAATTTTCATAGACTCAATTTTGGTGTGGTCATATCCTCTTTCGGAAAGCGCCGTAATTAACATTCTGTCAATATGTTCAATGATCTCATAAACACGGGGCAAAAGCTCCTTAAATATTCCTACGTCCCATTTTTCCAATGCCTCGGCAAGTATCGTATGGTTTGTATAAGCAAATGTGGCAGTAACAATGCCCCATGCCTCATCCCATCCAAGTCCTTCCTCATCCATTAATAAGCGCATTAATTCCGGTATCGCCACAACCGGATGCGTATCATTAAGCTGAATTGCATGATACTGAGGAAATAAATTAAAATCACTTCCAAACCTTGCTTTGAATTTGTGTATAAGATCTTTTAGCGACGCGGATACGAAAAAGTATTGCTGGCGCAGCCTCAACAGCTTGCCTTCCCTGTGATGATCATTGGGATATAAAACTCTGCATATATCTTCTATTCTATTTTTTTCGCAAACTGCCAAATCATAGTTTTCATTATTAAAAGCATTGAAATCAAAGTCTTGAAAAGGCTCACTTTTCCATAATCTCAGCTTATTGATATTCCTCGTTCCATATCCGATAATAGGTGTGTCGTAAGGAACTGCCTTTACTTTTTTGTCACAAAACTCTACAACAACAGTATCTTCATCACATCGCACAGACCATGGATCTCCATATGCAAGCCAATTATCCGCTTCCTCTACCTGAAAACCATTTACTATTTTCTGTCTGAAAAGCCCATATTCATATCTGATACCATAACCTGTCAATGGTAAGTCTAATGCAGCACTGGAATCCAAAAAACATGCCGCCAGCCTGCCCAGACCCCCATTTCCGAGACCTGCATCCTCTTCAACCTCTTCAATTTTTCTCAAGTCTATGCCGATTTCCTCCAAGTCTTCTTTAGCTTTATTGTATAAACCCAAATTCATCAGATTGTTTCCTAAAGCTCTTCCCATGAGATATTCTGCCGAAAAATAATAAGCCTGCTTGTCTTCCTTATATTTTTCCTGAGTCTTGATCCAATCATCCGATATCGATCCCATTACGGCTTTTCCCGTTGCGTTGAATTTCTCAATCAATGTAGCATTTTCAACTGTTTTTCCATATTGCATTTTTAAATAATCCTTAATCGATTTAATAAAAGCTTCTTTTTCTGTCATGTCATCACAGCCTTCCATATAAATCTGTTATATCGTATATTTGTTCAGCTAATTCATCACTCATTTGCTTTTCTGTCATACGCCATCTCCAGTTGTCTCCTCCGAAAGTAGAAGGTGTATTCATACGTGCCCAGCTGTCAAGTCCAAGGAAATCCTGCATTTGTGCTATTGCAATATCTGCTGTTGAACTCCAGACACCGCGGATAAATCCCCAATTATAACCTTCTTTTTTTGAAAGCTTCAGATATTTTACAGCATAATCAACTGCCGATTCCTTACCGGTCTTTATCCAGCCATTTACAGTATCATTATCATGAGTTCCAGTATATTCAACGCATTTTTTTCCATATTTATGAGGCAGATACGGGCTATTTTTCGTATCAAAGGCAAACAGTAATACATTCATTCCCGGGAATCCCGCATATTCCAAAAGCTGTGCAACCTCCGGAGTTAAAAATCCTAAATTCTCTGCAATGATGGGAATCTGACCTAATTGCTTTTGCAGTACTTTAAAAAAATCCTTTCCGGGCCCTTTTTTCCATTTACCATTTACGGCAGTATTTTCACCCTTCGGTATAGCCCAATATGCTTCAAAACCGCGAAAGTGATCCAATCTAATCACATCGAATAATTTCCTGTTTATATCCAATCTTTTTATCCACCAGTCATAATCACGTCTTTTTAATAGTCTCCAATTATATATGGGATTGCCCCATAATTGACCTGTACATGAAAAAGCGTCCGGAGGACATCCGGATACTATTTTCGGAACTCTGTTCCTGTCTAAAACAAATATATCCCAATTCGCCCAGGTATCCATACTGTCATAAGCCGTATAAATAGGTACATCGCCAATGATTTGGATACCTTTATTATTTGCATATGCTTTGATACCAAGCCACTGAGAAAAAAATATATATTGCAGAAACACCCAAAAATTCACTTTATCCTCATGGTCTCTTTTGAATCTATCCAGAGCATTTTGTTTTCTGTATTTGATATCTTTTGGCCATAGGTACCATGGTCTTTGTCCGTAAGTATTCTTTAAAGCCATATAGATTGCATAATCTTCTATCCAATCCCTATTTCTGCATCTAAATTCTCCGCATAATCGGTCCTCGTTTATTTTAAATCTCTCATAAGCTTTTCTGAGTATTAGCATTTTATTTTGCGTTATTTTTTTAAAATCCACACGGCGCTTGTTTTGGCCAAAATCAATATAATAATATTCTGATTTTTTTAATAAGCCTTTTTCATTTAACATATCAAGATCAATTAAATATGGATTACCGGCATATGAACAGAAGGATTGATATGGTGAATTTCCATAGCCCGTAGGTCCTATGGGCAATATCTGCCAATATTTCTGACCGGCCTTTTTTAGGAAATCAACAAACCTATAGGCTTCCTTACCCAATGTCCCTATCCCATAATCTCCCGGAAGAGACGTAACATGCATCAATATACCGCTGCCTCTTTTTATATTTATAATACGTTCTTTCAAATCAACCTTATCCTCATGCATAGTTTAATTTTTTATTTATTCTTTCCTTAATGCGATTATTAATGTCACCATTTTTTAAAAAAACTGCAAATAAAAAAAGCCCCAAAGGAGCTTTTTTAACTAATAACTAAGAATTAAGAACTAATAGTTTAGGAAGAAATTTGCTAAAGCAAATTTCCTCCTTATCTTTCAGTTTTCAGT
>JAAYPU010000012.1 GCA_012519645.1 Clostridiales bacterium
CATGCATATTTAAAGGCAAGGCATGAGCACACCGTATTGATGATTGAAATGTCAAGGTCTTCCTTAGATATTTTCATAGCCGACAAAAACTCTTTATTCTTTTTAATGGATTTCATCAGTAGCTTTTTATCTTTTTCATCCAAATCGATTTTATAAAGCAGGTTTGACAAGGAAATAATTAAATCCATATATGATGTACACTTGATTGCGTCTACTGTTTTCATACCCGCAGAAACGAATTTTTTATAATCAGTTTCTGAATATTTCGGCATCAACCCCATAATTGGATTGACAAGTAATTGAGTTGAAGCATTCATCAAGTTAACGTATGAACCTAACTCATATTGTTGTGCTTCTGACATCTGATTGTAATCCGTGCCAAAAGGCTTGATTGCATTTATCGCATTTTCGAGCTTGAGAGTTTCGTCTTTAATGCGGGATATGCGTTCGTTTAATTCCACGATTGCGAGTTCATATGATTTAATATCTCGTTTGCTGATCAAAGTAAAAATATCTTCAAGCCGTTTCTGATCGCTTTTTGATTTCCAGAACAAAAGCCCGCTGCTAAGAACGGCAACTCCGGCTATTGCCCATCCGACAGGCCCGGCAAGAGCTAATAAGGCATTCCCAGCCGCCATTCCACCGCCTCCAGCAGCAAGAGCACCTCCACCTAACCAGGCTAATGCCGCATTAGTTGCAGCCGCCCCACTTAAAGCAGATATGGCAGTTCCTGTTGATGCGACACCAAACGTTGTTGCTATACCCATTGCTGCTGTCGGACCAAGCGCAACAACTGCGACACCGGTTCCTACTCCTAATGCACCTTTACCTGCATTTTTGGCTGCAGCAATTTTATAGTCTGCTTCTATTTTTTCAGCTTGCTGTTTCCAATTTAAACGGACTTCTTTTAATTTTTCATACTGCAACAGTTTCTCACTTGGAACGTTTCTAATTTCATCAAACAGTGCTTGTATATTGTTTAATGCTTCGTAGAGGCTGCTCGTGTTTTTACCGAGTTCATCAATGCTCTTATTAGTCTTTTTTATGGTGGCTTCAGTCTGCTCTTGAGCGATTTTGAGTTTTGACTTTTTCTTAGCCATGATTAAACCTCTTTTCTAAAATAAGAATCTATATCCGCTTTCGTCTTTAGATTTTTTTCCGAAGGAACGTTCCGCAGCTCTGACAGCTTTGAGGACTTCCGAAAAGCTGCTATGTACATATCACTTTCCCGCAAGTCGCTAACAAAGGTTAAAAGAAGTCTGTCATCATATTTTTGAGCCAGAATGTTTAGCCCGGCAATATAATTATCAACAATGGTTTTCTCTTTTTCTGCAAAGATAGCTTCTTTCTCTTCTCTCCAATAATTAATTGCTCGTTTGCCTTCTCCGTATAAGGATATTGCAAAGCGCCCAACACCTACGATATTAAGGCGCAAGTAAAACTCAACGGGATTAAATGCTCCCGCACCTTCTGCAAACCCACGAAAAGTTGCATCGCTTATATCCAGCAAGCAAAATGTTCCATGTGCCACCGTTAGCATTCTTTTAACTGTCGGGTTTGAGAAAGGTTCGCAAGTTTTCCACATAAGAGCAAAAGAGCGATCGCATTCATCGGTTTCAGCAAAATATTTCACAAGTCTTCTCACTGCATAGATAACCCGGACCAGCAGCTCATTTATAAATACCGGGATAGCCTGCGCAGTCTGGAAGCGGGCATCATAGCCTTCTTTGTAGATGTTTAGTGCCAAGTCATTAACCGCCTTATCGAAGTTGGATGCAGGGATATTCAACGATCTTTTTATTGCAATAATGTCATTTGTCCAGGTCCAAAGAGGAGATGGGATTCCCATTCCGCGTCCTTTACTACTTGATGAACCAGACATATCAGAAATCAGATGGCCAAACCAGTTTACAAAAGCACAGAAAAATTTGCTCGGAACATTATTACCTCTCAGCTTATACTTTCCGTCCGCTTCCACGAGAGAAATCAAGTCTCCATCAGAAATAAAATGCGAAGTGTTTGAAAACTGATCCAATATTGAGAAAAACAATCCGCACAAGCTCGGATTATGAGCAAGAGATTTGAAATGGTGATTACTCGGATTCAGGTCAAACACAAAACCGGCAGCATCTCTGGCACCGCGCTGGTCATAAGGAATCTTGAACTTCCTATCAAGATAACCAATTGCTGAAGATAACGATTGGTTCTCTTTGTTTTTATACCCACAGAGTTTTGCAAAATCAATGGTTCTATTTGCAAACCATTTATCTGTATCATCACCAATTGGAGATTCACCGGGTTTTCCAACTAAAAATATATCAATAACACCGCACAAAGCACCGGAACCTGCAGCCAAGATATAATCAAGTTTGTCACACTCTGGCTTTAATCCATTTATTGAATCAACTGTCTCATTAAGAGACTGTATTTCCAATTCTGCATGTGTGAGTGCTGACGAAACAGATGATGTAAAATCAAATTCATCATCCTCAATGCTCATTTCGAAAATCAGGCCGGCTTTTTCCACTTCCGTGCATTCACTGATTTTATTCTCCATTTTTTTCTTATCTCTTTTCATTTAGTTTTTATGAAATGACTTTATTTTTCGACAACGCACTCACTCTTTTGCCCTTGGCATCAAGACAGCATACTCAAAATGTCTTGAGGTAATGAGATTAATGTCATTAGTATACGGAAACTTATCTATCTTGCACAACTGATATTTATCTGCGTTTGTATGACACAATTTCAGGATTAAGTCCATTACATCCATACTCACAAACAAGAAGATACTTGCTATCGGTCACAACGCCATAGCACCTGTCACTATTCGGCTTTTCTATCTGGTTTCCTAAGTATACGTCATTATCATTCAATAATTTAATACCTTCTCCATTTGGAAGCACGTATTCCAAATTCACAAGGAATCCATTCAGAAGGTTTAAGCTGTCAACATACAAATACTTAATCCCGAGGGAATTAATTTCTTCGATTAATGTATTTTTTAATGCATTAAATGCCTCAAAGCCACCGGTTTTGATACATTCTGCAGCTATACAGCTGCCGCCAAAAGGATGGCCGTTACAAACGGTGCAGCCGCCGCACTCTTTTACTCTGCTGCAATCCTTACAGCAATCAACTCCACAAATCGCCATTTTGCGTTCTCCCATACAAAATAAATTTTACTCTGCATTCATCCATTGTTTCAAGAAGGAAGCTTACAGGACGGAACCCGTCGTTACAGGAAATCATTGCTGATCCTTTAAGCAAAAGAGACAGTCCCTGCTACT
Source organism: Clostridiales bacterium (assembly GCA_012519645.1). Classification (GTDB taxonomy): domain Bacteria; phylum Bacillota; class Clostridia; order Peptostreptococcales; family JAAYPU01; genus JAAYPU01. Next base: position 3,291 of record JAAYPU010000012.1, read on the forward strand.
TCTATATAGTCCCCCCTTGCACTGCGGCCAGGTGCCACACCAATATTCATACATTCTTGTGCAATTGGTCACAGATTCTCCGGAATGCCCCAGAGTAGTTCACAAGTTAATATCTGTTGCTCTAATTGATTTACTGGTAGTTTTATATAGATAATGGGAAGTTTGATATGTTCTCTCATACTGGGTGGCCCAAGTTGATAGAACTCATTCTACCTGTCATTATATCAAACATACCAAATATCAAATCGAGCAAAGAGTCTTGCCCCAGAGACAATAGTCTATGATAATAGGCAGAAAGCAAAAAAAGTTAACTAGCGCTTCGAAATTTTATATTCCTTAGTTAGAAATTTCCAGCACATCGTTTTGGAAAAGCTCTTTTATCTTAACTGTCGCATTTTTAATCTCCTCTATCTCAAATGGAAGCCCACAAAGAATAACTTTATTGCAGATCCCGCCGATCCTATCTGAATATTGTATTTTTTGAAAGCTTAAAGTTTTTGCTGGATAAAACAATATTCCAGTCTTATGTGATTGAGGCTCAAATGAACAGTAAGCTAATAATTGATGTAGGTCTGACCTATGCGTCTCATTCAACGTATCAGATTTTATTCCACGGGCATAGAAATGCGCTTTATACTTAGCATCAGCTATGTAAATACTATTGCTAAATTTGATCATAATATCAGGCTCAAGATATTTTAAACCCCATCTAGGAATATTTCCTTTACCTGCAATTTTCCCATTATAGATAACTGTGCCAGATAGCCCCTTTATGCTGTTCGTTACTATATGCTGAACATATCGTTCAAAAAGTTCAGCCATATCCATACGCCATGCCATACAAATAGTGCTGTCTTTTTGTAATAAAATATTAGCTTGTGCTTTAACATCTTTTATACATGCTGGATCACTGGCGTGAATCAGTAATAAATCAGCCCTACGAGCAGCGATCGATGCCACCTTCCTTTGTATTGACATCACCCTGCCCTGGTATTTAAGCCTTAAAGAAGCTGGAACTGTTAAATTTGTAATAATACCTTGTGCGATATTGAATACATATTTAAGCTCCTGTCATTCCTTATGATTCATTGAAAAAATACTGTCCTTTGCCGGAAATTGTAGAGCTTTTCTTGGGTCTACAGTTCTCGCGGCGTGTTTTGCCCAATTTGTATTTGATTTCGGATAGCTATGTTCTCTATTGACAACTTCAAATTGTACCCAAGCATACTTGTATGCTTTCTCGAATAACTCAACATACTTTGCAGCTTCATAGTATAAAGGTGGCCTCAACTGAAGAGGAAGAGTTAGTGGCTCCCCGTCAGCATACTCTGGTGTAATTGAATACTCCAATGAACTTAATAACTGCGTCAACTCATCAAATGTTTCCTTTTCACTATCAAATCTTGGAACTACTTGAAAGTCTTTATGAGCAATGCCATCATATGGCATCCTAATTGGAATAGCCCCTATTTGATTCGAAGTTATAAAACAAAGAGACAAATCACGATCTGCGCCACTTAACACTACCTCAATTCCCAAGAAATCAAGCATTCTTTTATTTAGCAAAAGAAATTTTTGAACCGCACTCTCAATGTAACGTTTATCAACCTTTTTATCAAACAACTTCTCGTATATTTCTTTACTTTTCAACTCTTGTGACTTCGACAGACATGGCATTTTGAAAAACAGATTGTCCATTTAACGGTACAACTCCTCACCGATTGTTTCACGGAAATAATTCACAAAATCATCTTTAGCACGTGAAAGCATACCATCGTTAAGATATTCCTTTATGAGTGGCATAATCTCATACTTCAGTCTAGTTTTGATCTCATTATCTGGATTTTTATTAGATACTATGTAATACGCATGGCCAGGCTGTAAGTTTAATTCTTCGTCTGTTGCATAATTCTCAAAAATGGCCGCAATATCATTAAACTCCTTATCACGGAATACTTTACCTGGCTCAACCGTAATAACATGTGGATATAAAGTATACCATGCAAAACGCCTTCTAAGAGCAAAATCTACAATCGCTAAACTTCGATCAGCCGTGTTCATCGTTGCCATTATATACAAGTTTTCAGGCAATTTATCCAATGATAATCCTGGGCATATCTCTATTTCTGTATCACTATCTGACATGGTTGGTTCGAGCAAATAAAAAGCAGGGCCTAAAACATTAGATAGGTTTGCTCTATTAATTTCGTCAATAATCAAGAATACCTTTTGTCCGTTTTTTTCACTATCCAAGGCAGCCTTTATTGCTTTTACAAAAGCACCTTCGCGTTCGCTGTATTTCAATTCGGCGGCATGAACATCAGGCATAATCCCGTATAATGAACCCAGAAAACAAGACAGACAAAACGGTCAAAATAAGTTAGAATGTAGCTATGGATAAGAGAAGAAATTTTACACCCGAACAAAAAGCAAAAATTGTAATGGAGGTCTTGCGGGAAGAA
>JAAYPU010000001.1 GCA_012519645.1 Clostridiales bacterium
AAACTATATTATATCTAAATAAAAAGCGGAGGTTCACATGGATTATATTAAAGAATTTGAAAAATTAGTGCAGGGCCAGCTTGCACGAGTAGAAAAAATGAAGGAAGATAAAGAATTTATCAAATATGATGCTTTAGACAAAATCATAATAGGTGTTATCGGCGGAGACGGGATCGGCCCTGCCATCACGGCACAAGCCCATAGAGTACTGGAATTTTTACTTGATAAAGAAGTAAAAGCAAACAAAGTAGAATTCAGGGTAATAGACGGCTGTACTATAGAAAACAGAGCAGCAGCAAACAAAGCAATTCCAGACGATGTCCTTGTCGAAATCAAGAAATGCCACGTACTCCTAAAAGGGCCTACAACTACACCCCGTAAAGGAGACCCATGGGCAAATGTTGAAAGTGCAAACGTAGCTATGCGTAAGGAACTTGACTTGTTTGCCAATGTACGCCCTGTAAAAGTACCGGAACTGGGCATTGATTGGACATTCTTCAGGGAGAATACTGAAGATTTATATGCTCTGGGCAATCAAGGCATGCTTATAGGTGATATCGCCATTGACTTTAAGGTCATAACCTCACCCGGTACAGAACGTATTGCCCGTGCCGCATTTGAATTTGCAAGAAATAACGGCAAAAAAAGAGTAACAATCGTTACTAAAGCTAATGTAGTAAAAACAACGGACGGTAAATTTTTAGATATTTGCAAGCAGGTTGGAAAAGAATATCCTGAAATCGAAGTTGATGATTGGTATATAGATATAATGACTGCTAAGCTCATTGATGAAAAGCGCAGAGCACAATTTGAAGTTCTTGTACTGCCTAATCTATATGGGGATATCCTGACGGATGAAGCTGCTGAATTCCAAGGCGGCGTAGGTACCGCAGGAAGTGCTAATATCGGTAAAAGATATGCTATGTTTGAAGCCATTCACGGCTCAGCTCCTCGAATGGTGGAAGAAGGCAGAGATAAATATGCCGATCCTTCCAGTATCATCCGTGCCGGTGCTATGCTCCTAAGCCATATAGGATTTCAGAAGGAAGCAGATAAGCTATATAAAGCATTAGAAATTTGTACCGTAACCGAAAAGAAAAAAGTTATTACAGGCAGAAGCGATGGTGCAACTGGTTCAGAATTTGCTGACTATATAATGGATACTATACAAACATTATAAACAAGAAAAGAGGTTGTGCCATGAACTACGCTAATGAGGCCGGGAATCCCCTTCCCCTGACCAACTCATTATCTTCAAAAATCAGAGAAAATATACTTACAGGAAAATATGCAACAGGTGAAAAACTCACTGAAAACAAAATTTGTGAAGAATTTGGCGTCAGCCGGACTCCTGTACGGGAAGCTTTAAAGCAATTAGAGCTCGAAGGACTTATTGAAAATATCCCTAACAGAGGTGCCTTTGTCCTTGGATTGTCCCTTCAGGATATTCAGGACATATACGTATTGCGCAAGTCAGTGGAAATAGTAGCTATTAAATGGGCTATCGAAAGGATCACCGAAGAAGAGCTGCAAGAATTGCAGGAAGCTTATGACTTGATGGAGTTCTATACGATAAAAAAAGATGCGGATAAAATGCTCCAAATCAATACGCGCTTCCATGAAGCCATTTACAAAGCTGCGCATAGCCGCTTTTTGGAGCAAATTCTTAAATACTATCAATTTTATATAATGAAAACAAGAAAAGTAGCTTTAACGCAGGAAAACTATCTTGAAATAGTATTGGAAGAACACAAAGCAATACTGGAAGCAATTTACGAGAAGAATATCGAAAAAGCTGAAAAGGCTATGGATATTCATTTGTCTCACTCACAACAGAGAGCAGAGGCAGGCTACTATTCAACTAACAGTTAAAAAAACAAAAATGTAAAAATCTGATTCCAACGAATCAGATTTTTTTACTTTTGTCGCATCCTGCAAAAGTTTCTTGATTATTCATTATTTTTTATTCATTATTCATTTGAGGAAATGAATTTCCTCATTCATTGAAAGTCAAAAAAATGGGTATAAAAATTTATGAGAAATGTTGATTGAAAATAAAAAAATGGGTATAATATAGTTAAAGGTCAAAGAAGGTCAAACTCAAGAGAGGTGATATACATGGAGTACAAAGATTATTATGCAATATTAGGAGTCGATAAAAACAGTTCCCAAGCAGATATTAAAAAGGCTTACAGAAAGCTTGCAAAGAAATACCATCCGGATGCAAATAAAGGCGACAAAAAATCCGAAGAAAAATTCAAAGAAATAAATGAGGCTTTTGAAGTGCTGGGAAATGAAGAAAAGAAAAAAAAGTATGATATGTTCGGACAATCCGGCAACTTCTATCAGGGCATGGATTTTGATCCATCCGAATTTGGTTTCGGCGGTTTCGGAGGCAGAGGACATACATACACTTATACAACCGGCAACGGTGATTTCAGTGATTTCTTCAATATGTTTTTTGGCGGAGGAGCCGGTTCCGGTTCAGCCTTCGGTTTTGATGATATATTTGGAAACAGCACAAGAACAAGGCATAACACCAGAAGTTATTCACAGCAGCCCGGCCAGGATATCGAATCAGAAACGCAGGTGGATATTAAAGAAGCATATAACGGTTCCAAAAAACAATTTACAATTGATACAGGAATGGGCAAACAATCCATTTCCGTTACGATACCTGCAGGCATCACACCGGGTAAAAAAATTAAATTAAAAGGTCAAGGTTTGCCTGGCCCAACCGGAGTCAAAGGCGATTTATATATCAAAATCCAAATAAAACCTGATCCAAAGTTTATTCTCAACGGACTTGACATCACTTCTGTCCTGGAGATACTTCCATGGGATGCATACTTTGGAACAGATAAAATAGTAGAAACATTGGACGGTAAGATCAAGCTTAAGGTCCCTCCTCAAATACAATCGGGCAATAAAATCAAAGTCCCGAATAAAGGTTATAAAGATATGCAGGGAAAAAGAGGAAATCTCTATGTAGAAATTAAAATAGTCAATCCCTCTTCCCTTCCCCCTGAAGGAGAAGAAGCATACAGGAAACTTAAGGACCTAATAACTAATAACTAAGAACTAAGAGTTAAGGAGGATTTTGTGTTTTGCAAGCACAAAATCAACTGACAACTGAAAACTGAGAAGTTCTTAATTTCGCAATTTTTTCGTTAACAATAATCTTTCTGCATCAGCATCATTTCAATCTCAGGAATTTCTTGCACGGTCAAACGACAGCGTCCATGCTGCGGTTGACCTAAAAATGACATTCCTGTCATTTTTACTTCGAAATCCGATCGCTTTAAATGGCTGATGAATAGAAAGCTTATCAAATCACTCAAAAATATGCTAAATTAAGGCAATATATAGGAAATTTTGCATACAAGCAAAATTTACTAAACTTTCATCTTTCATCTATCATCTTTCATCTATGTCTGAAACCCGAGACCAGAGACCTGAGACCATAATCCCTAATCACTATTCACTAAACACTAATCACTATTAATGAAAGGAGTTGAAATTTATGAATTTTGAAAAGTTTACAGAAAAAGCACAGGCAGCGGTTTCTTCAGCGCAGGAAATTGCTATAAAATACGAAAATCAGCAAATAGATGGTGAGCATTTACACCTTGCCCTTCTTCAGCAGGAAAACGGTTTGATCCCTAAGCTGCTTCAGTTTATGGGAGAAAATATGTCCTTTATAATAAGTGAAGTTGAAAAAGAAGTAGATAAAACTCCAAAGGTATATGGTGAAGGCACCTCCATTTATGCAACAAGGCGCTTTAACAAGCTCTTATTGGATGCTGAGGATATTTCCAAAAAATTTAAAGATGAATATGTAGGTGTGGAGCATCTTTATTTAGCCCTGTTAAATGAAAAAAATACACCTTCCGAAAAAATATTTAAGCAATTCAATATAAACAGAGAAAGATTTCTTGAAGCACTCACTAAGGTACGCGGCAATCAAAGGATCACAAGCCAAAATCCTGAAGAAAATTATGATGTACTTAACAAATACGGACGTGACCTTGTGGAGCTTGCCAGAAAAGGAAAGCTAGACCCAGTTATTGGAAGAGACTCGGAAATACGCCATACCATACAGATACTATCGAGGAGAACAAAAAATAATCCCGTCCTTATAGGAGAGCCCGGCGTCGGTAAAACAGCTATAGCGGAAGGTCTTGCACAGCGAATTTTAAATGGCGACGTACCTGAAGGACTGAAAAACAAGACTATCTTTGCTTTGGATATGGGTGCTTTAGTTGCAGGCGCGAAATTCAGAGGCGAATTTGAAGAAAGACTAAAAGCGGTATTAAATGAAATTGAAAAATCCGAAGGTAAAATAATTCTGTTCATTGATGAGATCCATAATATTGTAGGCGCCGGTCGTGCTGAAGGCTCTATGGATGCCGGCAACCTGTTGAAACCAAAGCTGGCGCGAGGTGAATTGCATTGTATTGGTGCCACTACTTTAGATGAATACAGAAAGTATATTGAAAAGGACGCCGCCTTGGAAAGAAGATTCCAAAAGGTTATGGTAGACCAGCCAACCGTTGAAGATACCATCTCTATACTGCGTGGATTAAAAGAAAGATTTGAAATACATCATGGAGTAAGGATTACAGATAATGCTCTTATCGCATGTGCTGTATTATCGGATCGTTACATCAGCGACAGGTTCCTCCCGGACAAAGCAATAGATTTGATGGATGAAGCAGCCTCTCTCATTAGAACAGAAATCGACAGTCTACCCGTGGAGTTGGACGAAATCAGCAGAAAAATAATGCAGCTTGAAATAGAAAAACAAGCTTTAAGTAAAGAAGATGACAAAGCCTCCAAGGAGCGAATGGATAACCTCAACAAAGAGATCAAGAGCCTGAAAGAAAAAGAACTTGCTATGAAAACTCAATGGCAAAATGAAAAAAATTCTATTGAAATCACTAAAAACATTAAACAGGAAATAGAAAATACCAAGCATGAAATCGAAGAAGCAGAAAGAAGATATGATTTAGAAAAATTAGCACAATTAAAATATGGCAAGCTGCCTGAATTAGAAAAGAAATTAGAGGATGAAAAAGATAAACAGGAACAAAAGAAAAGCGGGCAATTGCTGAAAGAGGTTGTTACTGAAGATATTATCGCCCAGGTCATTTCGAAATGGACAGGAATTCCTGCTTCGAAGCTGATCGAGAGTGAAAAAGAAAAGCTGCTAAGGCTCAGCGATATCCTTCATCAACGTGTCATAGGCCAGGAAGAGGCAGTAACAGCTGTATCAGAAGCTGTCATAAGGGCACGAGCAGGATTAAAGGATCTATCAAAGCCTATAGGCTCATTCATCTTTTTGGGGCCTACCGGTGTTGGAAAAACAGAGCTGGCTAAATCCTTATCGGAAGCTTTATTTGACAGTGAAAGAAACATGATCCGAATCGATATGTCTGAATATATGGAAAAGCATTCCGTATCACGACTGATAGGCGCTCCTCCCGGATATGTAGGCTATGATGAAGGCGGCCAATTAACAGAAGCAGTCAGAAGAAAACCATACAGTGTTATACTCTTTGATGAAATAGAAAAAGCTCATCCCGATGTGTTCAATATCCTTCTCCAGCTACTTGATGACGGAAGATTGACAGATAATCAGGGACGAACTGTTGACTTCAAAAATACCATTATTATAATGACATCAAATATCGGAAGCATCTATCTTTTAGAAAATATCAGCGAGGATGGCAGCATATCACCGGAAATCAAGGAAAAAGTAGAAAATGAAATGAAAGCACATTTCAGACCTGAGTTTTTGAATCGTATTGA
>JAAYPU010000002.1 GCA_012519645.1 Clostridiales bacterium
ATTTCCGAAGAGTCGACAGGACAGGCCATAATGTCCGCATATTCGCTGACAGATTTAAACAGTGTTACATATTCTTCGGGTTCTATCTCTCTCGACATCACGATTCTGACCGTCGGCCGGATTTCAAGATTTTTTAGACCTTCCATGACGTCATTTAATTCGATGTTTTCATACCAGCTGTCGTCAACGGTAATCCCGTTAATCCATTCATTCTCACCGCTCTTTTTTGTAAGATTTCCTTTAGGGAAAAGAGTGATTAAGAAGATTAAAATCAAAACAAATAAAAGAACCGTGTATAATATTGCTTTTTTAAAAGGTATTTTTTTATTCTTCATAAAATATCTTCTGTTTATAATTAAGAGAAATGACAGGGCAAACTGCTTTACAAACAGTTTGTCAAACTGCTATATATTATAAAAGCGTCACCGACGGTGACACTTTTTTATCCGTTTAAACTCAAATTCAATATATATTTATCGGATGTCAGATTTTATATTCAGATAATCATCTTTCAATAAAGCTCTCTTCTGTCGGGAATTAATTTTTCGAAAATCCTTTTTCTCTTGTCTTCATACATTGAAGCATCGATATTCCTTAAAAAGTCATCTATTGACTCATTCTTTTTATCGAATACACTGCAGCCGATAGAGAAAAGCAATTCATAAGGTTTATTTTCCGTTTCATTGAACAATGCTGTTTGTTCTTTAATGATGTCTATCATATCAAAAATTTCTTTCTGAGATTTTATTTGCATCAATACGATAAACTCATCACCGCCGAGCCTGAACGATACCCCTTTATCACATACGGCTTCGCGCAAAATTCTTCCGGCTGAAGAAATAGCGTCATCTCCAACAAGGTGTCCGAATTTATCATTCAAGCTTTTAAAGCCGTCGATATCCAAAAGGATTCCGGCAAGTGTGCGATTGGTATCTATTTTTTCGCTTTGAATTAACAGGAAGTTATTTAAATACTGTCTGTTAAACAATCCCGACAGCATATCCACATAAGACGCTTCATTTTGAACGTTAATATATAACGAAACAATCCCTATAGCCACGCCGAGCCATATAAGAGCGTACCCATAAAAGAACAACTGCAAAAAGCTTCCGATAATTATGGGAACCATAAACAGAATAGCCGGAAGAAACAGATACTTATGTACCTTTTTGCGATACAAATAGATTAAAATAACCCCGTACGCCAGATAAAAATAAGTGACGGAATACGGGATAAGAAATAAATCCGTCCTCAGATAAACATTAAATTTATCGATCATAAAAAACACGGGCGTTACAAAATTTATTAAACAACCGATTATAACCAGTATGGCGGGTATTGCCACGAAAGGGTATATCCGCTTGATTCTTTTCATATCCCCGAACAATTTGTAGTCGGCATATAATACCCAAAAAAATGCAAACAGAATAGTGCTGATAAATAAAAACTCATTCAGCACTATCAACAAAGTCCGACATCCGGGTATCGTTTTTCCGTCCAGATAAAAAACAACCGATTCAAAGAGGGCCAGAAGTATATTTATAATAACCATCGCATTGAATATCTTTTCTTCAAACATTTCTTGACGCAACGGTCTTTTTATACTCGTTAATATAACCAACAGAAGCAGTATTGCCGCTCCGTTTGCAATAAATATCGCCGGAAGATTAATCATTTTTAATATGCCCTTTTTTTGTCAACTATTATAAATTATTTCTTGCCGGTTTGACAGATAAAAACCGGGAACCTATCCAAACAAATCTCTTGCAGAGCAAAAAACAACACTTATATATTTTAACTATAAATGCTTATAAAAATCAAGTTAACTTTCAATACTGCCGTCTCGGCGCGTACTGTCTATTGTATAAAAACATATTATTAACATTTTCGATTGCTTAGAGATAAAATTTGTATATCATCCTTTATCAATTCTCTCTTCTGTCGGGTATTATTCTTTCAAAAATCCTTTTTCTCTTGTCTTCATACATTGAAGCATCAATCTTCTTTAAAAAATCATCAATTGACTCACGCTTTTTATCGTATGTGCCGTAACCGATTGAAAAATTTATCTTATACGGCTTATCTTCCGTTTCATTGAAGAGTGTTGCTTGTGTTTTAATAATGTCAATTATATCCGTGATTTCCTTTTGAGAGTTTACATGCATTAATACGATAAACTCGTCGCCCCCGTACCTGCATAAAACCTCTTTATCACCCACAGCCAAACGCAGTATCTTTCCGGCTGAAGCAATTGCATCGTCTCCTACAACATGTCCGAATCTGTCGTTTATGCTTTTGAAGCTGTCGATGTCCAACATAATTCCGGCAGGCACACCGGCAACATACCGTTTATAATCATACGCTAATAAAACATTGTTTAAGTACTGCCTGTTAAACAATCCCGACAACACATCTACATAAGTCGCTTCATTTTGGACATTAATAAACAATGTAATCATCCCTATGGCGGTGCCGAGCCACATAAAAGAATATCCGTAAAAGAAGAACTGCAACAGACTTCCGATCACAATTGGGGTCATAAACATGAGGGCAGGCAAATACAAATTCTTGCCTACCTTCTTGCGAAACGAATAGATTAAAAGAACACCGTATGCTACATAAAAATACGTGACGATATATGGAACAAAGAAGAGATTGGCTCTTTGATAAATATTATTTGCGTCAATGACAAAAAACACGGGGGTCACAAGGTTTATTAAGCAACCGATAATAATCAGCACGGCGGGTATAGCCACAAAAGGGTATATCCGCTTGATTCTTTTCATGTCCGAAAACAATTTATAGTCGGCATATACCGCCCATAAAAAAGAAAATATACTGCTGTTAATAAATAAAACGGTATTCAATCCTGACGACAACGCGCGATATCCGTATCCCGTTTTGCCGTCCAGAATAAAACCGGCAGTTTCAATAAAGCATTGGATAATATTAAGAACAACCATCGTATGGAATACCTTTAATTCAAACAATCCATGACGCATTGACCTTTTAAAACTCAATAAAATAACCAATGACAACAGAAAAGCCGCTCCGTTTACAATATATATCGCCGGGAAATTAATCATATCCGATATGCCCTTTTTTTCGACTATTATAACCTGTTTTATACTGTTTTAACAGCAGAAAACTGGGAACTGTTAAGATAAAGGAAAACATTTAAATTTTTAACTCAATATGCTATTCAAAGTCAACTTTGGACATTAACACAATCATCTCTATATAGTTATTTCTCAAGTTATACTAAAGAAACCATAATTACAATATACGCTTCTTGTATTCATTTACCCATTCTAACACTGACTCTTTAATCAAACTTTCTTTTACACCCTCGACAAACTCTTGAAGGATTTCGATAGCTTTTTCGAAATCTCCGACAACAACAGCATCCTTGGCTTTATAGGCTACTTGA
>JAAYPU010000126.1 GCA_012519645.1 Clostridiales bacterium
ATCGTTTAACTATTGCTCAACTATTGTTCAACTATTGTACTGTTCCTAGTTTTTAGTTGAAAGATGTAGCTATGGTTACAAATATTTCCTCTGATTTATGTTATAATAAAATAAAGAATGAAGGAGGAATGGTAAATGAGTCAAAATTTAATCAATAATATAAATTTTTCAAAAGTGTTAGAGATGGAGAATCTGGTAGAATATGCTGAAGGTCAGGTGGTAAGCAGGACGCTGTCACAGGGAAAGGCATTAAGCTTGACATTATTTGCTTTTGACAAGGGAGAAGAAATAAGCTCGCATTCATCTCACGGAGATGCTATGGTATACATATTTGATGGTAAGGCCGAAGTTACTATAGGAGAAGAAACCTTTGAGCTTAAAAAAGGTGAGACAATTGTTATGCCTGCAGGCGTACCGCATTCATTGATGGCAGTAGAGAAATTTAAGATGCTGCTGATTGTCGTATTTCCGCAATAGGTTGGCTTTCTAAAATGGGATATTTCGTTGTTGCTACCTTCAATCTCGGTACTCAGCTTTTAGATGCTTCGCATCAGTGGATGGATTATAGAGTATAGGAAATTGATAATTGACAATTGAAAGTTGATAATTATGAAAGAAATTTTGCCTTAAGGCAAAATTTTTTTCTTTTTAGGAAGATTTTCTATGATAAAAACCAGTATTTAAATAATAGCTTTGCATAGCAAAGGTTTCCTGAACTTTTAACTATTATCTATTATTTTTTATCTCAAAAGTGCTTATTCTGCTCCGCAGGAGCATATTCACACTAATGTAATAATTATTTTATAATAATTATTGATATTTATTGCGGCAGCAACGGTATGGTGTTATACTTTTAATGAATTGAAAATCATATTATGTTAAGGGAAAAGGGTAAAAGCCCTTGCTGTAGTCGCAGCTGTAATCAGCGATGAAAATCCTTTATGCCACTGTCGAATGATGGGAAGGCGGATTTGAAGATGACCTGAGAGCCAGAAGACCTGACATAATATTCTTGCAATCGTTTCCGACCTAGAGAGATTGAAGAGATATATGTAAATGTGTATGCAGTACGCATATGTCATGAGACATTGTCAAATTCACCTCTCTATATGTATAGAGAGGTTTTTTATTGCTGATATAAGGAATGGGAGAAGTTATGAAAAGACTGAAATGGATCATAGTTGCTCTGATGCTGCTTATAAGTATGACAGCTTGCAATGGTGAAGATAATACCGGTAAAAAGGATGTAGAGATTATAATTTCAAAGGATTTTGGAAACGAAATTCTTTCGATAAATAAGCATGAAAGCAAGGGAGATACTGTCCTGGATGTTATGCAGGCAAATTATGAGGTTGAAACCGCCTATGGAGGCAGTTTTATTAACGGAATAGATGGTATCGTATCCGGCTTTACAGGCAAAAAAAATAGAGAGAAAGTTGATTGGTTTTATTATGTCAACGGTATTTTAGCGCAAATAGGATCCGGCGATTTTGAGATAAGAGCAGGGGATGTTGTTATATGGGATTATCATGATTGGAATTACGGCACATTTTTTTCCAGCATTATTGGCGCTTACCCAATTAATTTTAAGAGCAATCCTCAGGGAGAGGAATTAGAATCAGCTATATTATATTTGCCGGGCTTCAAAAATAGCGGGGAACGTCTTCAAAGCTATCTTAAAGAAATAGGGATACAAAAAGTAAATGCCCTTCCAATGGATGAAGATATACTTGCAGACGAGGCTTTGAATTCTGTCGTCATTGGTGTTTGGGATGAAATCATGCAGTTTGAATATATAAAAAATGTATATAAAAATAAAGAAAAAACGGGGCTGTATTTTGAATTTGACGACAAATTAAAAATATTGGATCACAACGGAAATGTTGCGGATACTTACGAAAGAGGTGCCGTTATGGCATCCGTATTAAAGGACTATGGAGCGATGTCTGCTTTATGGCTTGTAACGGGCAATAATGAGGAGGACATTGAAAAAAGTATAGATATCTTATGTGAAGATGCGGAAGAAATAAAAGGGGCGTTTTCTGTCATCGTTACCGGAGATGAGATTATTAATCTTCCCATAGTCAGAAGGTGATATTTTGAAGCTGCATCCGGTACCCAGCCTATGTTTTTTAACAATGCTTTTAATTATGGTGCTGATATATGATAATCCTATTTACATACTTTCAATCTAAG
>JAAYPU010000127.1 GCA_012519645.1 Clostridiales bacterium
ATTCTTCTGCAGTTAGCATTTGGCGAAAATGAAAACATTCAAATTCATTTCGAATCCATATATACAGAGTGTCTTGCGGATGAAAAATATGACTATATATACTCATTTCCTAGCTTTGGACAAAGACCTGACGAACTTGATAAGGAGTTTTTAACAAAGGACAGCGATGGTATTGCAATGGAGAATATGTTATCGCACTTAGAAGAAAAAGGGACTCTGGATATTATAGTACCCGCAAAGATAACTTTTGCCGGAATGGGATTTGAGAAATTACGCTCCTATATTACTGAAAAATACAACGTAGAGAATATCTATATTTTGCCCGAAGGAACATTCAGGCCAGCAACATCGATCAAGACATACTTATTCTCAATATCGACTGAACGTAATGAAAAAATGGAAATTGGAACATTTGAACTTAGCAAGAAGGCACTTAAGATAAAGGATAAGAGGGCTATACCAACTAAAGAGTTTTTATCACATAGCGACTGGCGTATTGAACTTTTATTGGCAGAAGATGATGAGAATATTCAGCGCTTTAAGAATTCCAAACACCAGAAAGTTAAATTAAAAGATATAGCAGAGGTGTTCAGGGGTAAATCTATTCTAGCGAAAGATACTTCCTTAGGGAATATATCGGTGCTAAACATCTCTAATATTGAAAATGGACAGATTGATTATAGCAATATGGATACCATCAATGAAGAAGAGCGTAAAGTAAAGCGTTATGAGTTAACTACAGGTGATGTGGTGCTATCCTGCAGAGGTACAGCAATTAAGTCGGCTGTATTTAAAAATCAAGACAAAACCATCATTGCCTCGGCAAACCTTATTGTGATAAGGCCAAAGGAAAAAGTAAAAAGTGAATTTATCAGGATATTTTTTGAAAGTCCTGTAGGTTTGGCCATCATAAAGAGTTTTCAGCGTGGGACAACTATTATGAATATAAACCATTCCGACATAATGGAAATGGAAATACCGTTGATTCCGATAAAAAAGCAAGAGAAAATAGTTGCTCAGTATAACGAGGAATTCAAGGTGTATCAAGAAGCTGTCCAAAAGGCAGAAAAGCGTTGGTCTGATATACGAGAAAATATATATGAAGAATTGACATAGGAGGAGTTTAAAATGGCTGTAGAGTTAGGCTTTGAAAATAAATTATGGGAGATGGCAGATAAATTAAGAGGGAATATTCAACCCTCAGATTATAAGTCTGTAATACTTGGACTGATTTTCTTAAAATATATTTCTGACAGCTTTGAAGAAAAATATAATGAATTAGTTGCTGAAGGAGAGGGATTTGAGGAAGACAGGGATGCTTATCTGGAAGACCATGTATTCTTCGTGCCTCCGAGTGCAAGATGGGAATTCATCAAGAAAAGTGCTAAACTTAGCACAATAGGCCAAATTATCGATGAGGCCATGATTACAATTGAAAGAGAAAACAAAAACCTTAAAGGTGTACTTCCAAAAAACTATGCAAGACCTGAGCTAGATAAAACCAAGCTCGGTGAATTGATTGACTTGTTCTCTTTTAATTTAGGCAACAAAGAGGCGAGAGCTCAGGATTATTTAGGCCGGGTATACGAATATTTCCTAGGTAAATTCGGCTCTAATGAAGGTGAGTTTTATACCCCGCCAAGCATTGTAAAACTTCTTGTTGATATGATCGAACCATACAAGGGCAGAGTATACGATCCCTGTTGTGGTTCCGGGGGCATGTTCGTTCAGTCTCAGAAATTTGTTGAAGAACATCGTGGGAAAAAGGATGATATTCATATTTTCGGACAAGAGTTTACTGCCACAACATGGAGATTATGCAAAATGAACCTCGCCATAAGAGGTATTGACGGCAATTTAGGAGAAAGAGATGCCGATACCTTTGGTAATGACTTTCATAAAAACTTAAGAGCTGATTTTATACTAGCAAATCCTCCTTTTAATGTTAGCGACTATACTTTAATTCAGGATGATGCACGTTGGAAGTATGGCATACCTCCGGCAAACAATGCAAATTACGCATGGATACAACATATTATAAGCAAACTCTCTCCTAACGGAGTCGCTGGCTTTGTGCTGGCTAACGGTTCTATGAGCACATCCACAAAGGCGGAGGCAGAAATCAGGAAGAACATTATTGAAGCAGG
>JAAYPU010000128.1 GCA_012519645.1 Clostridiales bacterium
CCATCACCTGTTACACCTTGGGGTAAGCCGACAATGGGATATAAGACCAGAAAGAAAAATAAGGCTTCTAATAAATATATTGTAAACCCTAGAGGTAAGAAATAATAAGGCAGTTTGAAAAGTGTACGAAGGGAGGAAAAGCTAATGGGAAGATCTCTTAAAAAAGGACCTTTTGTTGAACCTAAGCTTTTAAGCAGAATAGAAGCTATGAATGATAAAAATGAGAAAAAAGTCATGAAGACTTGGTCCAGAGCATCTACTATATTCCCGCAAATGGTGGGACATACCATAGCCGTACATGACGGTAAAAAGCATGTGCCCGTATATATTACGGAAGACATGGTAGGACATAAACTCGGAGAATTTGCTCCAACGAGAACTTACAGAGGTCATGCTGACAAAGAAAAATCTTCAAAGGTTAAATAAATAAAAATATTTTGATTGTGGAAGGAGGGTATTCGATGGAAGCAAAAGCGATTGCAAAATATGTGCGAATTTCTCCCAGAAAGATGAAACCCATTACCGATCTGGTAAGAGGAAAGGATGCAAGTGAAGCATTAGCTATATTGAAGTTCACACCCAACAAAGGTGCTAAGGTACTGGAAAAAGTTATTAGCTCGGCTGTGGCAAATGCTGAAAACAATCACGATATGAATGTTGAAAAGTTATTTGTTTCAGAGGTATTTGCCAACCAAGGACCTACTATGAAAAGATGGAGAGCAGGCTCTCAAGGACGTGCATCAACCATACTTAAGAGAAGTAGTCATGTAGGGGTTGTATTAAAGGAAAGAGCATAGTAGAAGGAGGTAAAGATTTAATGGGTCAAAAAGTAAGTCCCCATGGATTGAGAGTGGGCATTATAAAAGACTGGGATTCCAAATGGTATGCAGATAAAAAAGATTTTGCCAACTTTCTTATTGAAGACAACAAGTTAAGAGAATATATCAAAAAAAGATTATATACTGCAAGTATTTCTAAGATCCAAATTGAAAGAGCAGCAAATAATAAAGTAAAGGTTACTGTTTTTACTGCAAAGCCGGGTATGGTTATCGGTAAAGGCGGTACAGGAATCGACGAATTAAGATTAGATTTGGAAAAATTCATCAACAAGAGTGTAATGCTTAATGTTATGGAAGTCAAAAAGCCTGAGCTTGATGCACAGCTTGTTGCTGAAAGTGTTGCATTTGCGTTGGAAAGAAGGGTTTCCTTCAGAAGAGCAATGAAGCAGGCTATTGGCAGAACAATGAAATCCGGAGCTAAAGGAATAAAAATCGTGACATCCGGAAGATTGGGCGGCGTTGAAATGGCCAGAACTGAAAAATACAGCGAAGGAAATGTGCCTCTCCATACATTAAGAGCAGAAATCGGTTACGGTTTTGCTGAAGCTGATACTACCTATGGTAAAATCGGCGTTAAAGTATGGGTAAACCTTGGAGAAGTTCTTCCAAAATCTTTTGCTGATGCTAAAGTTGAAGAAGAAAGAAATACAAACAATAATGACGATAAAAGAAAAAATAGCAGACCACGTAAAAAAACAGATAATCCAAGAAGAAAAACTGAAAAAACTGATGCAGAAAATATTGAATAAAAGCGAGGAAATGCTTTTAATTAGCAGTTTTTGACCAGAAAGGAGGAACATAGCGATGTTAATGCCAAAAAGAGTGAAACGTCGTAGAGTGCATAGAGGAAGAATGAAAGGTACGGCTGCCAGAGGAAATAAAATTTCTTATGGAAAGTATGGGCTTGTTGCTTTAGAACCTGCATGGATCACATCTAACCAAATCGAAGCTGCCAGAATAGCCATGACAAGATCTATTAAAAGAGGAGGAAAAGTTTATATACAAATTTTCCCTCATAAGCCGGTAACAAAGAAGCCTGCCGAAGTGCGTATGGGTGCCGGTAAAGGTGCTCCTGAGTATTGGGTTGCAGTTGTTAAACCCGGAAGAGTTTTGTTTGAAATTGATGGCGTATCAGAAGAAAAAGCAAGAGAAGCTATAAGACTTGCAATACACAAGCTTCCTATCAAATGTAAGTTTGTATCACGCGATGAATTTGAAGACAAGGGTGGTGAAGTAAATGAAAGCTGATAAATTAAGAGATATGACAGAAACAGAACTTAATAATGAAATAATGAAGCTTAAAAATGAATTGTTTAATCTCAGATTTCAGCATGTTACCGGTCAGCTTGAAAACCCTGTTCGTGTAAGGATTGTTAAAAAAGAGATTGCACGTGCTAAAACCATCCTGAGAGAAAAAGAACTCAAGAGGGTAAACGCGTAGGCATACGTGGAAGGAGGGTAAACAATGGAGAGAAATAGCAGAAAGACGAGAGTCGGTAATGTTGTCAGTGATAAAATGGATAAAACCATTGTAGTAGCTGTGGAGGATTTTGTAAGACATCCTATTTACGGTAAAGCAGTTAAAAGAACTGTAAAATTTCAAGCACATGATGAAAATAATGAGTGCAGAATTGGCGATAAAGTGAAAATTATGGAAACAAGACCACTGAGTAAAAACAAAAGATGGAGACTTGTAAACATAGTAGAACGCGCTAAATAGTTCTGAAAGGAGGCACGAAAATGATACAACAAGAAACACGTCTCAAAGTAGCTGATAATTCCGGAGCAAAAGAATTGTTGTGTATTCGGGTTTTAGGTGGTACTAGTAGAAAGTATGCTAATGTCGGAGATACAATTGTATGTGCTGTTAAAGATGCAACACCAGGGGGTGTTGTTAAAAAAGGCGATGTAGTGAAAGCGGTTATTGTCAGAAGTAAAAGCGGGGTACGACGTGCTGACGGAAGTTATATAAAATTTGACCAAAATGCAGCAGTTATTATCAAAGAAGACAAGAACCCTGTAGGAACACGTATATTCGGTCCTGTTGCGAGAGAATTAAGAGAAAAGAATTTTATGAAAATCATTTCACTTGCACCGGAAGTATTATAGCGAGGAGGTGTGATTATGAACATAAAAAAAGACGATTTAGTATACGTAATCTCTGGAAAAGATAAAGGTAAAAAAGGGAAAGTACTTAAAGCTTTACCTAAAGAAAATAAGGTTATTGTAGAAGGTGTCAATACGCAAACGAAACATCAGAAAGCATCTCGTAAAGTGCAGCAAGCTGGTATCGTTCACCAAGAAGGTCCTATTGATGTTTCAAATGTGATGATTTGGGATTCCAAAGCAAAAGCACCGACACGCATCGGATTTAAAATTGAAAACGGAAAGAAAGTCAGAATATCTAAAAAATCAGGAGAGGTTCTGGATTAATGACCTGAAAGGAGGGAATAAACCGTGGCTGTAAGATTAAAAGAACATTATCAGAACGAAGTATTTAATGCCTTAAAGGAAAAGTTTAAATATAATAACGTTATGGAAGTGCCAAAAATTGAAAAAATCGTTATTAATATGGGCTTAGGCGAAGCAAAGGATAATGCGAAAATGTTAGAATCAGCTATTGAAGAACTTGCTATAATAACCGGTCAGAAACCTGTTGTTACCAGAGCAAGAAAATCAATTGCAAACTTTAAAGTAAGAGAAGGAATGCCGGTAGGTGCAAAGGTTACATTAAGAGGCAATATCATGTATGAATTCATGGATAAACTCTTTAATATAGCGCTACCTAGAGTTAGGGACTTCCGAGGTGTCAGCAGAAACTCTTTTGACGGAAGAGGTAATTACGCACTAGGAATTAAAGACCAGCTTATATTCCCGGAAATAAATTATGACAAGGTTGATAAAATTAAAGGCATGGATATCATATTTGTAACGACAGCTAAGAATGACGAAGAAGCTCAAGAGCTTTTAGCATTAATGGGCATGCCATTTACGAGATAAGGAGGGGAGAATGTGGCTAAGAAATCTCTCATAGTGAAACAACAGAGAACGCCCAAATATTCTACAAGACAATATACACATTGTAAAATTTGCGGAAGACCACACGCATACCTGAGAAAATTCGGTATATGCCGTATATGCTTTAGAGAATTGGCTTATAAAGGAGAAATACCAGGAGTTAAAAAAGCCAGTTGGTAGTATGGAATACAGGGAAGGAGGTAATATGCCATGACAATGACAGATCCTATCGCAGATATGCTTACAAGAATAAGAAATGCAAATACTGTAGGACATGAAACTGTAGATATTCCGGCTTCAAATATGAAGAAGTCTATTGCGGAAATACTCTACAGAGAAGGATATATTAAAGGATTCGATATCATAGAAGACGGCAAACAAGGAATTATACGAGTTCAAATGAAATACGGAGCAGGTAAGGAAAGAGTTATCAGTGGATTGAAAAAGATTTCCAAACCCGGACTGCGTGTGTATTCAAAAAGACATGAAGTTCCTAAGGTTTTAGGCGGACTTGGAATTGCCATTATTTCGACTTCAAATGGTATCATCACAGATAAAGAAGCCAGAAAATTAGGCGTTGGCGGAGAAGTAATCTGCTATATATGGTAAACAATCAGCGAAATTGATAGATATAGGAGGTGCAGTGATGTCAAGGATTGGAAAACAGCCTATACCTGTTCCCAAGGGTGTATCGGTGGAAGTTGGTAAAAACAATGTTATAACCATTAAAGGGCCGAAAGGATCCCTCAAGGAACAGTTTAATAAAGACATTATGGTACAAGAAGAAAACGGACAGATTTTAGTGACAAGGCCTACGGACAATAAAATGCATAGATCTCTGCACGGATTAAGCAGAGCGCTATTAAACAATATGGTTATTGGTGTTACTCAAGGTTTTGAAAAGAAATTGCAAATCGTCGGAGTCGGATATAAATGTGAGAAAAAAGGAAAAACACTTGTATTAAATCTTGGATACTCACATCCAATTGAAATGGTCGATCCCGAAGGTATAGAAACAACAGTTGCCGGTAATGAAATCACAGTATCAGGCATGGACAAAGCAGTTGTCGGAAACTATGCGGCAAAGATCAGAGAAATGAGACCTCCAGAACCATATAAGGGTAAAGGAATTCGATATTTCAATGAACGTATCATAAGAAAAGAAGGTAAAACCGGTAAGAAATAACAGGAAGGAGTGATTTGAATGATAGGAAAAGGAAGCAGAAACGTTAATCGTCTTGCAAGACATGACAGAGTAAGGAAAAAAGTGTTCGGAACTCCTGATAGACCGAGATTGTGTGTGTATAGAAGCATTAAGAATATATATGCGCAAGTAATAGATGATACGCTAGGGAACACCCTGGCAGCAGCTTCAACCTTAGACAAAGAAATCCAAGAACAGATTAAATATGGTGGAAATAAAGAAGCTGCGAAAATGGTGGGTGCTTTAATAGCTAAAAGAGCATTAGAAAAAGGCATTGAAACCGTATCATTTGACAGAGGCGGATATTTATATCATGGAAGAATTCAAGAATTGGCTGAAGGAGCACGTGAAGCCGGACTTAAATTCTAAAAGAAGGAGGGTAATGAATGCAGCGTAGTATAATTGACGCATCTAAACTAGATTTAAAAGAAGCTATTGTAAATATCAGACGTGTAGCGAAGGTTGTAAAAGGCGGTAGAAACTTCAGATTCAGTGTAACTATGGTCGTTGGAAACGAAGATGGTTATGTTGGAGTCGGACTGGGCAAGGCACAAGAAATTCCTGAAGCCATACGAAAAGGTATTGAAGATGCAAAAAAGAACATGATTTATGTTCCTAGAGTAGGTACAACAATTCCACATAAAGTAACCGGATTCTTTGGAGCTGGGCAAGTATTGCTTATGCCGGCTGCGGAAGGTACCGGAGTTATTGCAGGAGGATCTGTACGTACAGTTTTAGAATTAGCAGGAGTTAAAGACGTAAGAGCGAAATCTATTGGCTCTAATAATTCCAGAAATATGGCTAATGCAACAATGAGAGGTCTTAATGATCTTAAGACTATTGAAAGCGTTTCTAAATTAAGAGGAAAAACGAAAGAAGAAATTTTAGGTTAGAGGAGGAATAGCCGTGGCTAAACAATTGAAAATAACTCTAGTCAAAAGTATTATCGGCGCAAAGCCTCTACACGTTAAAAACATGGAAGCATTGGGACTCAGTAAAATAAGACAAACGGTTGAACACCCCGATAATCCCCAGATTCGCGGTATGATTGCGAAGGTTAAACATCTTGTAGAGGTAGAAGAAATCTAAGAATAGGAGGTGTCAGTATGAAGTTACATGAACTTAAACCTGCTGTTGGATCAAAAAAAGATTCAAAGAGAAAAGGTAGAGGTACAGCTTCCGGACAAGGAAAAACCAGTGGCAGAGGCAGCAATGGTCAGAATTCACGAAGTGGCGGTGGTACAAGACCGGGCTTCGAAGGCGGACAGATGCCTTTATACAGAAGAATTCCTAAAAGAGGCTTTACAAATATATTTAAAAAACAGTGGGCTGTTGTAAATATTGACGATTTAAACATATTTGAAAACGATACAGTTATTACTCCTGAACTGCTGATAGAAACAGGGCTTATTAAGAAAGTTTTAGATGGGGTAAAGGTCCTTGGTGACGGTAACCTTGAAAAGAAAATAACAATACAAGCTCACAAATTTAGTAAATCGGCAGTAGATAAAATAGAATCTGCTGGAGGAAAGGCAGAGGTGATCTAAGATGAATATGCTATCAACTATTGTAAGTGCATGGAAGATTCCTGATATAAGAAAAAGGATGATATTCACACTTATAATGCTTGCAATCTTCAGATTAGGATCTAATATTCCCGTTCCCGGGATAGATCGTACTGTGCTTCAACAACTATTTCAGTCCGGTCAAAATGGTCTCTTTGGCCTTTTCGACTTATTTTCAGGCGGTGCATTCAGTAACTTTACTATATTTGCACTAAGTGTTACTCCTTATATAACGGCTTCCATTATATTGAATTTGCTGACCATAGCAATTCCGGCCCTGGAAGCTTTAGCAAAAGAGGGAGAAGAAGGCAGAAAGAAGATTGCACAATATACGAGATACCTAACTGTAGTCTTGGCTCTTGTTCAAGCTATCGGTATAAGTGTGGGTCTATTTAGACAAGCATTAATCAATACAGATGCATTTTCAATTATAGTTATAGTAGCAACATTAACTGCCGGGACAGCATTTCTAATGTGGCTTGGTGAGCAGATCACTGAAAATGGAATCGGAAACGGTATTTCCTTCATTATCTTTGGCGGTATTATTTCCAGACTTCCGGTCTCAGTAGTGCAAACTGTTACCAGATTAGCTACCGGAGACTTATCAGTTGTTACACTTGTTATTTTTCTGATTATAGCGGTTGTCATTATTGTAGGGATAGTTGCCATACAGCAAGGCACAAGAAAAATTCCCGTACAATATGCAAAAAGAGTCGTTGGAAGAAAAATGTATGGCGGACAGAGTACACATATACCTTTGAAAGTTAATCAGTCAGGTGTTATTCCTGTAATCTTTGCTCTTTCATTGTTGCAATTTCCGCTGACATTAACATACTTTTTCCCACAGAGTGGATTTACCGGCTTTGTAGTAAAATATCTGTCATTGAATGGACAGCCGGGAATTTGGATATACTCATTATTGAATGTCTTGCTAATTGTGTTCTTTACGTATTTCTATACGGCAGTAACCTTTAATCCTATTGAGGTTTCGAACAACATGAAAGCAAATGGCGGATTTATTCCGGGCATAAGGCCGGGAAAACCAACAGCAGAATATATTACAAAAGTTATGAATAGAATTACTGTGGTTGGTGCAATTTTCCTGGCGTTTATTGCGGTATTACCGACATTAATATTCCAATTTTCCGACCTGAATTTCCGTTTTGGCGGAACTTCCCTTCTGATTGCAGTAGGGGTTGCCCTTGAAACAATGAAACAGCTGGAAGGTCAGATGACAATGAGAAACTATCAAGGTTTCTTAAAATAAAAACTAGGAGATGATAAATATGAGGTTGGTACTATTAGGTCCTCCGGGAGCCGGCAAAGGTACACAGGCAGCATACATCGTAGAAAAATTTAACATACCTCATATCTCAACAGGAGATATATTTAGAAAGAACGTCAAAGAAGGTACAGAACTTGGGAAAAAGGCTAAAGCATATATGGATAAAGGCGAACTGGTTCCGGATGAAGTTGTTGTAGCGATTGTTGAAGATAGATTAAAGGAAGATGACTGTAAGGAAGGCTTCTTACTGGATGGATTTCCAAGAACTGTGACCCAGGCAGAAAATCTAGATATTGTTCTCGACAAAATGAATGTGGCTATAAATAAAGTTATAAATATAAATGTAAATAAGGATGTTTTAGTAGAACGTGCATCCGGAAGGCGGGTTTGCCGTAACTGCGGTGCAACTTATCACATAGTCTTCAAACCGACGAAGGCAGAAAACATTTGTGATATTTGCGGCGGAGAGGTTTACCAGAGAAGTGATGATGCAGAAGCGACGGTATCTAAGAGGATAGAAGTCTATATCCAGGAGACACAACCATTAATAAAGTATTATGAAAATAAAGGCAGCTTAGTAACCATTAACGGAGAACAGGATATGGACCATGTTCGCAAAGACATCATTTCCGCTTTAGGAGAATAACCATGATTGTTATTAAATCTGATCATGAAATAAAAATCATGAGAGAAGCAGGAAAAGTAACTGCACAAGTCCTTGAAAAGTTAGGAAATGCATTAAAACCGGGAATTACAACTCTTGAGCTAGATAAAATAGCGGAAGAAGAAATAATAAGACAAAATATGTTCCCTGCTTTTAAAGGATATAATGGATTCCCAGCAAGTATATGCGTATCCATTAATGAACAAGTTGTTCATGGCATACCCTCAGAAAGAATGATAAGAGAGGGCGATATTGTCAGTATTGATGTCGGGGTGAGATATCAAGGCTACCATGGAGATGCCGCAAGAACATTCTCAGTAGGTGCTGTAACCGATGAAGCGAAGAAACTGATTCAAGTAACAGAAAAAAGCTTTTTTGAAGGTCTTAAGTACTGCAAAAAAGAATTCAGGTTATCGGATATATCAAATGCTATCCAAAACTATGTTGAATCAGAAGGATTCTCAATAGTTAAGGATTTTGTTGGTCACGGCATAGGCAGAGACATGCATGAGGACCCGCAGATTCCTAATTATGGGAAACCGGGAAGAGGGCCGAGGCTTGCAGAAGGCATGGTATTTGCTATAGAACCTATGGTAAATGCAGGGACAGATCAAGTAACGGTGCTTTTAGACAACTGGACAGTAGTAACAGATGATGCAAAATTATCTGCACATTACGAAAACACTGTCTTAATCACAGATGGTGAGCCTGAAATATTGACAATAATTTAATTTAGGTACGTGAGGTGAAGAAATGGAAGCAACTGGAGAACTTAGTTTAGGTCAGGTTGTCAGTTCCAAAGCTGGTCGGGATAAAGACAGATTGTTTATAGTAGTCGATATCTTAGACGATCAGTACGTACTCATTGCTGATGGGGATTTAAGGAAGATAGAAAAGCCTAAAAAGAAAAAAGTAAAACATCTTCTAATCCAAAATACGATTCACGCAGAGATAAAAGAAAAACTTGAAAAAAATCAAAAAATCGATAATATATATTTGAGAAGAGAGCTTGAGAAATTAGGCATCATCTAGATCAGGGATAGGAGGTGCATCCTTATGGCGAAGAAAGATGTCATAGAAGTAATGGGCACCGTGGTAGAAGCTCAACCGAATGCCATGTTTAAAGTTAAGCTGGAGAATGGGCATATGGTATTGGCTCATATTTCAGGAAAAATAAGAATGAATTTTATTAAAATTTTACCAGGCGATAAAGTTAAAGTGGAATTATCACCCTACGACTTGACTAGAGGCCGGATCACTTGGAGAGATAAGTGATAAGGAGGGATAATAATGAAAGTAAGAGCATCAGTAAAACCGATTTGTGAAAAGTGTAAAATAATTAAAAGAAACGGTAAAGTCATGATTCTCTGTGAAGACCCTAAACACAAACAAAAACAAGGATAAAACGGCAAGATATTAGCATAGGATGTGCGGCTGTGTTTAATCATATAGATTAAACAACTCCTATTTTGCTAATATTAAATAAATACAAAAAATGGTACAGGAGGTGTAATGGATGGCCAGAATTGCCGGTGTCGATTTACCCAGAGACAAAAGAGTAGAAATAGGGCTTACTTATATATATGGTATTGGAAGAGCAACTTCAAATGATATTTTGAAGAAGGCAGGTATTAATCCCGATACCAGAGTCAAAGATTTGACAGAAGATGAAGTCGGAGCTCTAAGAAGAATATTAGACACAGAATATCAAATAGAAGGGGACCTTCGAAGAGAAATATCCTTAAATATAAAAAGACTTATGGAAATAGGTTGTTATAGAGGGATAAGACACAGAAAAGGGTTGCCCGTCAGAGGTCAAAATACAAAAACAAATGCTAGAACAAGAAAAGGTCCAAAGAAAACTGTTGGACGTAAAAAGAAGAAGGGTTAAAGGAGGTAAGTAGATGGCAGTTAAAGCAGTGAAAAAGACGACACGTAGAAAAAAACGTGAAAGAAAAAATATAGAACGCGGTCAGGCTCACATTCAATCAACCTTTAACAATACAATCGTTACTCTTACAGATCTTGCTGGAAATACCCTTTCATGGTCCACAGCTGGTGCTTTAGGTTTTAAAGGTTCAAAAAAATCTACACCTTTTGCTGCACAAATGGCAGCGGAAGAAGCAGCAAAAGCTGCAATGGAGTATGGATTGAAAACGGTGGAAGTTTATGTTAAAGGACCAGGATCCGGCAGAGAAGCAGCCATTCGTGCGCTTCAGACTGCAGGTCTTGAAATAAGTCTTATTAAGGATATAACACCCATTCCTCACAATGGATGTCGACCACCAAAAAGAAGAAGAGTTTAATATATAGGGAGGTGTAGTGAGATGGCTAGATATACAGGACCTTCCTGCAGGCTATGCAGAAGAGAAGGGCAAAAGCTGTTTTTAAAAGGCGAGAGATGCTACAGTACTAAATGTGCTATAGATAGAAGAAATTATGCACCGGGACAGCATGGACAAGGAAGAAAAAAGATTTCTGACTATGGTCTTCAGCTTAGAGAAAAACAAAAGGCAAAACGTTTTTACGGTGTACTTGAAACACAATTTAAAAATTACTTTGAAAAAGCTGCAAGTAAGCCGGGTATTACAGGTGAAAATTTATTGACAATGCTTGAAACAAGACTGGATAATGTGGTATTCAGAATGGGATTTGCATCCTCAAGAAAAGAAGCCAAACAACTTGTCCGTCATGGTCATTTTCAACTGAATGGACATAAAGTAAACATACCATCGCTTACTGTTTCTGAAGGAGACGTTATTAAAGTAAAAGAGAATAGTTCAAACTCTCCTAAATTTAAGGAATTAAAGGAAGCGGCAGTCAATACTCCAGGATGGGTATCCGTAGACTTTGAGAAACTCGAAGGTAAAGTCATAAGTTATCCAACAAGACAGGATATAGATATTCCTATCGAAGAATATCTTATTGTCGAGTTGTACTCTAAATAGTAAATTTATTTATGGTATAAACTATTTTACGGTAGTTATTACCCTCAAGAGTTCCCAAAATAATATAAGGAGGGTTTGGGTATGATAGAGATAGAAAAACCCACCATTGAATGTGTAGAATTAAGTGAAGATAACACTTATGGAAAATTTGTTGTAGAACCCCTTGAAAGAGGATATGGTACTACATTAGGAAACAGCTTAAGAAGGATATTACTTTCTTCTCTTCCCGGAAGTGCTGTGACTTCAATAAAGATCAACGGTGTATTGCATGAATTTTCTACAATTCCTTCTGTTAAAGAAGATGTTTCTGAAATTATTCTGAACCTGAAAAGCCTTGCAGTGAAGCTTACAGGTGAAATGTCCAAAACGGTTATGATTGACATGGAGGGACCTGGTGAGGTTACGGCAGGTGATATTATTGCAGATGCTGATTTAGAAATCCTTAATCCGGACCTGCACATTGCTACTCTTGAAGAGGGTGCAAGGTTAACCATGGAAATCAATATTTCAAGAGGCAGAGGGTATGTCCCTGCCGAGCAGAATAAAACAGATGATATGCCTATTGGTGTTATTCCGGTAGATTCCATCTATTCACCGGTGAAAAAGGTGAATTATACCGTAACAAATACAAGGGTCGGACAAGTAACAGACTTTGACAAGCTGACACTTGAAATATGGACCGATGGAAGTATAAAACCGGACGAAGGTGCATCTTTAGGTGCAAAAATCATGCAAGAGCATCTCAATTTGTTCATAGAACTTACGGAAAACTTTGATCAAGTAGAGATTATGGTTGAAAAAGAGGAAGATCAGAAAGAAAAAGTCCTTGAAATGACAATAGAAGAACTTGAACTTTCAGTCAGGTCATTTAATTGTCTGAAACGTGCGGGTATTAACACAGTTGAAGAGCTTACACATAAAACAGAAGAAGATATGATGAAAGTAAGAAATTTAGGAAAAAAATCTCTTGATGAAGTAAAAAATAAACTAGCAGAGCTCGGTCTAGGACTTAAACCAAGCGACGAATAATTAGCAAAGGAGGGAAAAAAATGCCGGAACAAAGAAAATTAGGCAGACCTACTTCACATAGAAACCTCATGCTTAGAAACCTTGTAACAGACCTTTTAAGAGAAGGCAGAATAAAAACTACTGATACAAGAGCAAAAGAAACTAAAAAAATGGCAGAGAAAATGATTTCTTTAGCTAAAAAAGGAGATTTGCATGCCAGAAGGCAGGTACTCTCTTATGTAACCGATGAAAGTGTAGTAAAACATCTATTTGAAGATGTAGCACCTAAATATGTAGAAAGAAACGGCGGATATACTCGGATTATTAAAATTGGTCCCAGAAGAGGGGATGCCGCAGAAATGGTGTATTTAGAACTTGTATAAAGAAAAAAGCTAGGTGAATACTGAAGTTGTAAACTTAAAGTAGACATGTACAAAAAAGTATATGTCTACTTTTTCTTTTGCTATGATTAGTATAGAAA
>JAAYPU010000129.1 GCA_012519645.1 Clostridiales bacterium
TAATATTTCACGCAGTAACAAAAAGAAAAGTTCCTGTATTCTTAGGTTCTTCCTTCGCCTTCATGGGTGCGATCATTGCCGTCAAGGAAGCATACAATGGTGATCTTGCATATGCTCAAGGAGGTATCGTAATTGCCGGTCTCATATATGTATTATTTTCTTTTGTCATTAAAAAAATTGGTATGGACTTAATAAAAAAATATCTTCCTGCTCATGTAATAGGAGCAATGATAATCGTAATAGGATTAAATCTCGTTCCTGTAGCAGTAGGTATGGCAAGAGTCAACATTCTACTTGCAGTAATAACATTAGGTGTAGCATTAATCATCAACTTCTTTGGAAAAGGCTTTTTCAGACAGCTTTCCATATTGGTCGGTGTAATAGTCGGTTATATAGCAGCAATGGCACTAGGTCAATTAGATGCATCTGCATTCGCAAACGCTCAGATATTTGCCATCCCTTCATTCACATTGCCTAAATTCAGCGGCCCTGCAATAGCTGTTATTGCTCCGGTCGTACTGGCAGTTTTCATGGAACATGTTGGCGATATAACAACAAACGGTCAAGTTGTAGGACAGGATTTCGTTAAAGACCCCGGACTTAACAGAACGCTTCTTGGCGACGGACTTGCTACATTAGTAGCAGGCTTGATAGGCGGTCCCGCCAATACTACTTACGGTGAAAACACAGGCGTTTTGGCTATAACTAAAAACTATGACCCTTCTCTATTAAGATTGGCAGCTATATTTGCCATCATTCTAGGGTTTGTAGGTAAAATCGGAGGTTTTCTTCAAACAATACCCACTCCTGTTATGGGTGGCATAAGCTTAATGCTATTCGCAATGATAGCTCTTATAGGTGTTAAAACCATAAGAACTAACAATGTAGAATTCAATGCGGTAAATGTTATAGTAATGGCAGCTATATTAATACTTGGACTATGGAGCACTTACCTGCAGAATATTACAGGAATCACTCTAGGGATCAAGATAACAGAGACCGTTTCAATTGCTGGATTTAGCTTGGCTGCAATAGCAGGTGTTGTGTTGAATGCAATTCTATATAAGGTAACAAAGAAAGCTTAGAATTTCTTATCAATAAAAAACCATGGTTTCATCAGTAAACCATGGTTTTTTACTATTAAATTATTTCTTTATAAAGCCCCCATGAACAAATTTTGTATCATTTACTACTATGACAGCATTGTCCATAGTTGACTTTATTATGTGTACTGCTTTTGGAATGCGTTTACGTTTAACATGCAAAGACAATATATCACGATTCCCATCCTTGCCTTTTCCTTTTATTTCGGTAACTGCAAAGTTATTTTCTCTCAGTCGGTCTAAGAGCTCATTGCATGCACTGCTCTCCGGAATAATAACCTGAATGGAGCATAGTCCGAAAGCTAATTTATCCTCCATCCATGAGCCAACATAATTACCCACTGCAAAAGCAACAGCAAAAATAAACACACGTATAATGTCTTCCTGAAAGCCCTTTAATACCGTACCCGTAACAACCAACCATAAAAGCATTTCAAGAACAGCTATAATGGATCCCTTTACTCTCTCTCCTCTATTTATTAACACAAGTCGTATCGTTGAAACCGAAACCTCTATAATTTTACCGAAAAATATAAATAAATAAATCCATATACCGCTCATCTGAAAAATTTCCATCCTACACACCTCCTCCATCGTCAATATTATGTACCTTTGAACAAATCATATTCCGAAGGGTCTTTCTTATCTTTAGATTGTACCATAATACTAAACTATTAGGTATAGCCGGCATATCCTTATTATCTTTTATAATAAAAAAGGACGGTAACCGCCCTTTTTTCCCAAGTGAACTTTTACAGAATAATGACACCTTTCTTCTCCATATCCTCTAACATGTCATCCTCCCATACTGATGATTGTACTTCGCCGATATGGACCTTATCCATGAAGTACATACAAATTCTGGACTGTCCGATTCCGCCGCCTATAGTATAGGGGAGCCTGTCATTCAAAATATCCTGATGATAAGGTAATCCCCTTCTTTCATCAGCATTTGCTTCTGAAAGCTGCCTGTCCATAGCTTCGGCATCCACTCGTATACCCATAGATGATACTTCAAAAGCAATATCTAAAAGACTGTGATACAAAATCAAATCTCCGTTTAAATTCCAGTCATCATAGTCCGGGGCACGTCCGTCATGTCTTTCGCCGTTATGGAGCTTGCCGCCTATCTTCATCACAAATATTGCACCTTTTTCTCTCACATAAGCTGTTTCTCTGTCCTTTGGCAAAAGCTCAGGATACAGGTCCGCAAGTTCTTGGCTGGTTATAAACGTAACTTCTTTAGGCAGCTTAGCTTCAAACTGAGAAAACTTACTACCAATAAATTTTTCAGTATCTAATAATACTTCGTATATTTTATTAACCGTATTCTTCAAAAAATCAATTGTTCTTTCTTCTTTTGAAATGACTTTTTCCCAATCCCACTGGTCCACATATATAGAATGTATATTATCCAGCGTCTCGTCACATCTGATTGCATTCATATCAGTATATAGACCTTCACCTTTTTCGAACTTATATCTCTTTAAAGCTACTCTCTTCCATTTTGCAAGTGATTGAACAACTTCACACCTTCTATTTTGTGTACCGATTCCGGAGAATGAAACCGGACGTTCCACACCATTGAGATTATCATTCAATCCTGTTTCAGGCAGTACAAACAAAGGTGCAGATACCCTTATTAAATTTAATTTCTGAGCCAGACTATTTTCAAAATGATCTTTGATAAGTTTTATAGCTATTTCTGTTTCTTTAAGCGTTGTTTTGCTTGTATATCCCTCAGGTATATAATGCATATGAATTCCTCCATTTTTTAAATATAT
Source organism: Clostridiales bacterium (assembly GCA_012519645.1). Lineage (GTDB taxonomy): Bacteria > Bacillota > Clostridia > Peptostreptococcales > JAAYPU01 > JAAYPU01. The sequence continues at coordinate 2,888 of JAAYPU010000129.1, forward strand.
CATAAAACTTTACTTGCCTTTTTTTCTTTTTCCTTTACTGTTCTCGTATTTATTTTGAGAATTAAAAAATCCTTGTTCAGCGCTTTTCTTTTTCTTTTCTTCAATGATTTTTTTCATCATTTCCATATTCTTATCAGACATATCAATATTCCTCCTTATATAGAATACCCCAAAACAATTATATTCATTTTAAAACCTTTTGTAAATAAAGGTTTCGGGTGTCAGGTCTCAGGTCTCGGGTCTCAGGTAATTGATAATTGACAATTGAAAATTGACAATTAATGTAGAAATTTTGCTTTCGGCGAAATTTCTTCTTTCTTGCCTTAATTTAGTATATTTTTGAGTAATTTGATAAGCTTTCTATTCATCAGCCATTGAAAGCGATGGAATTTCGAAGTAAAAATGACAGGATGTCGTTTTTAGGTCAACCGCAGCATGGACGCTGTCGTTTGACCGTGCGAGAAATTCCTGAGATTGAAATGCTGCTGATGCAGAAAGTTTATCGTTAACGAAAAAATATGCTGAATTAAGAGTCTTTTCAGTGTTAAAAGAAAAATCCTTCAGAATGAAGGATTTTTTACCTTAACTATTAGTTCTTAGTTATTAGTTGAGAGGATTTCATCCATGAAATCCTCTCACAGTACACTATTTAAGAAAGTAATTGCCTTTTCGTTTCTGGGATTTCCAAATACTTCCTGAGGGCTTCCTTCCTCAAGGATCCTTCCGTCAGCCATAAACACAACTCTGTCTCCGACTTCTTTTGCAAATCCCATCTCGTGAGTGACACAAAGCATGGTCATTCCCTGTTTGGCAAGATCTTTCATTACATTCAGAACTTCTCCAACAAGCTCAGGATCAAGAGAACTGGTTGGTTCATCAAAAAGCATGATTTCCGGCTCCATAGCGAGAGCTCTCGCTATGGCAACTCTCTGCTGCTGTCCTCCTGATAATTTGCTTGGGTATTCATTAAGCTTATCTATAAGTCCAACTCTTGCAATCAAACTTTTTGCAAGCTTCATAGCTTCTTCTTTTGTCTTTTTTCTTACATAAATTTGTGCTATCATAACATTTTCAAGTACAGTCATGTGCGGAAAAAGATTAAATCTCTGAAATACCATTCCCATCTCCAAAAGCATGGCTTTCTGCTTATCCGGAGCTATTTTATGCACCGTCCTGTTATGTTCTCTATGCAGAAATAATTCGTCATTAATAAAAATCTTTCCGCTTGTTATAGTCTCCAACTGATTGAGTGAGCGAAGAAAAGTAGACTTTCCTGCACCTGAAGGCCCGATAATACAGATTACTTCACCTTTTTTTACATTAAGATTAATATCCTTAAGAACCTCTAGATTCCCGAAAGACTTACATAAATGCTCTGTTCTTAAAATATATTGATAACCTCCCATATCTGCCTCCTATTCATAAATTGAAAGTCTGTCCTCAATTTTGCCAAAAATAAATGTGAAAATAGCAGTTATAATTAAATATATAACAAGTGCAGGTATGAACACCAGATAATTCCCCTCACTGGTCATGATAGTCTTGGATATAGTTGTAATATCCATCAATGATATGGCAAAAACCAGCGATACATCTTTTATCATCATAATAAATTCATTACATACCGGCGGAATCATCCTTCTTATAGACTGAGGAATAATAATTTTTCCCATGGTCTGTCTATAATTCATTCCCAATGCTTTTGCCGCTTCATATTGTCCCTTGTCGATAGACTGTATTGCAGCTCTAACTATTTCCGCACAATATGCAGCTGAATTCAAGGAAAATGCTATCAAAGCCGCAATAAAAGCTCCTTTGTAAACCGCTTCAGGATCGCTTAAATCAAACAAACTTCTCCATGCAAAACCAAAAATTCCGGGAATCGAAAAATATACAACGAACAACTGAATAAGCAAAGGTGTCCCTCTGAAGAAAAAGATATATCCACTGCATATTTTGCTTACAATTAAATTCTTTGAAATCTTACCCAATGCCAAAAATACACTAAATGCAAAACCAATCAACATAGATAATGTTGTTAATAATAATGTTAGCTTAACACCATGTAATACATTCTCCCCGACTCCAAGCATTCTGTATGTGTAATTCACCATTTGGCCTGTAATTTTTGCCGCACCCTCGTCAGCATTATATATACGTCCAGCAAATCCTACATAAGATTCCTTAATGGCTTTAGCGCCTGAGGTTGTGAAAGAAAGATAAGTAATAGCTCCAAGATTATTATAAGTAATAGTCAGATATTTTCTTGAACTATCCTTTTCTTCTTCAATCATCTGTTTAACCTGATCAGAAGCTCTATCCATCATCTCTTGTCTCGATGGGTTATATATCGAAAGGATTGCCATTATCACCACAACTGCCATAATAACTATGGCAGTTGTTTTTGACGAACGTTTCCATTTGTTCATGTCAACTATTCTTTTTATTGTATTCATCCTTTGTA
>JAAYPU010000130.1 GCA_012519645.1 Clostridiales bacterium
ATATCGGGGAAAAGGGGTTTCATCTGGCGTTCCGAACAGATGATTATGTGGTTGCACACGAGCTGCATGAAAGGATGGGCTGCATTTGTTATGAAAATCCGTCAATGGGAATCTATTTCATAGAAGACCCGGATGGATACTGGCTGGAAGTACTCCCGACCCGGTAAAAAACTACTTTATAAATATAAAGCAACAAATTCCGATTATTCAACGACGCCTCGAATTCTCCTGATTTATCGAGGTCTTGGTGAAGAAATATGAGAAAATCAAACTATTTAATGAGTTGTAAATGCAACTCATTTTTTGTTCAAATATAATTTACAATATAGAAAATATGTTACAATTAAAAAAATAAATTATATTCGTATCAACTTCAAATGATATATAAAAGCAACAATCTTATTAACCTAAAGAGAGGAATATATCGGTGCAAAACTCTATTGTTAACCTGGACAAACTGCATACAACAGATTCAGGAGCGGTGCGAATAAAGCGCAACCTGAATATTCAGGCAGATGATGTTGTTTTGTGGTGCAAAGAATTCGTGAAACAGGCTGATTTAATTATTGGGCAGGGAAAAAACCTGTATGTGTATAAAAATGGTGAGGTCATCACCATAAACTCTAAAAGTAATACGGTCATAACAGGTCATCCGATTAAAGCGAAGGTTCGTCTTATGAGGATGTCTGATTATGTATGCCTTCCTGAATTCTTGTACCAGGCAATTTTTATCCCCGAAGGGGCAGTACCTCCAAATAGATCTATTATTAACTCCCCGCAGATATTTATTTATATAAAGGATTTCGGTACCCAGCCGGGTGACTTGGGTGTAGTCGCTGAATCCAACGGTCAGGTAATTGGGGCTGCGTGGACACGGATCATTAACGCTCATGGACACATAAATGATGAGATACCCGAACTGGCTATTTCGTTATTGCCGGAATTTCGGAGGTGTGGGATTGGAACTAAGCTTATGAAAAAACTATTTGGAGTATTAAGGGCGAATGGGTATGCACGAACCTCGCTTTCCGTTCAAAAGGATAATCCGGCAGTAGAGTTTTATAAGCGTTTGGGATATAGAATAACGGAAGAAAAACTTGACCATGAGGGCAACGAAGATTTTATTATGATTAAAGAATTGTAAAACAATAGGGACGGTACTTTTTGTTTACTTTCATTTTAAAATTGGATGGCATGCAAGAGCGGTTTAAGTATATTACACAAGGCAAACAAAAAGTACCGTCCCTAACGTTTCTAACGTTTTATTATTTAAGGTAAATTTAAGGTTAATATCAGATATATTACAGGTTAGATTGCTATGATACTAATAAACCTGAATTATAGCTGATTTTTTTAGGTGAACTGATATACACGATTTAATAATCACTAATAAACAAGTGACTGGAAAGGTTATGTTCAAAAATGTGTCAGGCATTGATAAATAGTTTGTAATTTATGTACGATACAAGCAACCGGGTATTGTACTAAAAACTGCAGAGCGAAAGGGAGAAGAAGTATTATGAAAGAGAAAGGGCTTAACGTAATGTGGAAGTATGTAATTAATACTTACTTGTTATTTTGGATAATGGTTTTAGGGCTTGGCGGCCTGGTATCTCAAGTGCTTCACGGTACGCCTGAAGCGATGCAATGGGTTGTTGTACTATGCAGCTGGTCACCGACAATTGTGCTCATTGTTATGCTGAAAAAACTTAAGCCCGAAATGAAAATAAAAGAATTTTATCAAAGGGCTTTTAAAGATAAATTGCATATAAGACATATTATATTTGTATTTGTAATTGCGGCGGGAGTTCTCATATTATCGGCGTTGGTTATATCCGCAACCAGAAAGATACCAATTACCGGGCAAATTTTATTTAATCCGTCCATACTGCCGGGAGCTCTTTTATACACGCTTATACAGGGAGCATCCGGCGAAGAATCAGGTTGGCGTGGATATTTGCGTCCGGAGTTAGAGAAACGATATGGCTTCATAAAAGGAAATGTTGCCTTAGGTGTAATTTGGGCATTTTGGCATGTGCCGCTTTGGTTTGTCTCGACCGATTACAGCGGATGGTCGCTTCTTCTTTATATCATTGAAAATTTAGTGCTTCTGACATCATTAACCTTTATCATGGCAGTTATAATGAAGAAGTCTGATAACCTCTTTAACGCATTTTGGATTCACTTCTGTTTTAATTTGTCGATGGTATTCTGCCCGGATGACACATATTTCTTTGTGGTATTTACTGTGCTGTATCTTGCAGTTGCATTAATATTACTGAGGAGCTATCTAAAAAAACAATAGGGACGGTACTTTTTGTTTACTCTTCGATTAAAGATTAATTATTTGTTTTAAGGGTACATAATTGATAGGCTGGAAAGAGCTGCTAAAACAATAAACAAGGTAAACAAAAAGTACCGTCCCTAACGTTTTTAGGAATTTAAAAAAGGAGGATAGCCATATGGAACGAAAAATTAGTCATCAAGTTAGAGGTTATAGAACTATTGATGGAGCCGGAGTAAATTTGGTCAGAGTGTTAGGAAAAGAAACAGTCCATCAATATGATCCTATTTTAATGCTCGATTCCTTTGACAGCACGAATCCTGAAGATTATATTGCGGGATTTCCAATGCATCCACACA
>JAAYPU010000131.1 GCA_012519645.1 Clostridiales bacterium
ACTTCCTTAAGATGATTAAAAGGATATATTTCTATATCATCTATAATAGAAGCTTCTTCCGCATTTCCATAAGGTAAAATAATTTTACATATTCCCTTATTCCTTAATCCTAAAATCAAGGGTATTACTCCATTTATTCGATTGATCTTTCCATTTAAAGACAGCTCACCTATGAGCGCATACTCCTGAATATCATTTACGTGCAGCTGCTCTAATGCTATAAGAATGCCTATTGCCATAGGTAAGTCGTAATGCGTGCCTTCTTTCTTTGTATGAGCAGGAGAAAGGTTAATGGTTATTCGTTTAGACGGAAACTTATATCCCGTGTTTATGATAGCTGACCTTACTCTTTCCTTAGATTCTTTTACCTCAACATCCGGAAGACCTACAATGTGAAATGCAGGAATAGCATTGGACAAATCCGCCTCAACGACAGTCACTTCTGATTCGATTCCTTTTAAAGAACAACTCAATACTCTGGCATACATCCCTATACCCCCAATTAATTATTATTTTATGTATAATTCTCCAAATTTTTACTTTTTCCTTTAATTTTTTAGTACTCCTTCATATAAAAAAGTCTGCCTCTTCTTTTTGCTTATTATTATTTTCAATATACATTCGTTTACAGACAAAAAAGAGATATGTCACACACTTAATATTCCTTCATATGATGAAATACAGGTAGTATAACGACATATTGCCTAAATATAAGGGGTGTGATGTATGATTAGTAAAATGCAAAGAGGACCTTTCGATGATGATAGATATGATGATGATAGATTCGACGACGATGATGATAGATGGGATCGACCTGACAGATGGGATAGACCTAGAGGCCCTTGGGGCCCCCTACCCGGCGGACCTTGGGGACCCGGACCTTGGCGGCCAAGTCCTTGGCGACCAAGCCCTTGGCGTCCATGGCTTTGGCGAAGTCCTTGGTGGCGGGGACCTGGTTTCGGTCCTCGGAGATAAATAAACTAAACCCTATAGAGTCTTTGCTCTATAGGGTTTCTTCTACAGCCAAATTGCATTTTCTATTTGATTTACATTAGCTCTACCATCTATCATTTCTACTTCTAAGACATCCAGCCTTACTTCTTTATCTTCTAAATGTCTTTTTAAAATATAATATTGAACACTTTTTATTATATGCTTCATCTTGAATGGAGTTATGGCTTCAATAGGACTTCCGAAGCTTTCATTTGTTCGTGTTTTAACTTCTATAAAACAAATAGTATCATCCTTTTCCGCAATAATATCTATTTCCCCAAATTTACAACTGAAATTTGTCTCGATGATTTTATACCCGCGTTTCTTTAAATATGAAACAGCGATTTCTTCTCCCAGCTTACCTAAATTCATTCTTCATACCCCTCTTGTGTTTTTATTCCCGTTCTATTATATCCATATTTTTACAATTTCACAATAACTTTCTCTATTATGCTTTGTGCCATTGTATCGTTTATCGTGTATCGTTTAATGATTCTGAGCATCAGGGGATAGAGTATAGGGATTGATGAAAGATGAGAGATGAAAGATGAAAGTTAATGAAGAAATTTTGCCTTTATGGCAAAATTTCCTCCTTATCTTTCAGTTGGCAGTAGAAATCTATGAATAAAATTCATGATTTCCTTGCATAAGTTCGCCAACTATTTGCTTCACAAATAAGGCGAGCTAAGAGCAGTAGAAATCTATGAATAAAATTCATGATTTCCTTGCATAAGTTCGCCAACTATTTGCTTCACAAATAGGGCGAGCTAAGATCAGTTTTCAGTTGTCAGTTAACAAATGATGAAATTTCAAATTCCATCATTTGTTAAGTATTTTTTCTGCCATTGGAGCTCTTAGTCGATGAGCCACATGTAAACCGGAACCTAAAAGGGGTCTGACATAAAATTTAAAAGCATCCGTTACGCCATTTCCTTCAGCATTGATAAATTCATCCGGCATTACTTTTGTCTTCCCTGCTATATCCTGTAATGGCTTAAGAACATAGTCCACAGAATAATACCCTGTCCTTTGAATGGTAATAGAACCGTCAATATTATGCCATAAAGCAAATTGAGCAGCCTTTTCCCCGACTTCCCTGGCTTCACATTGGTCTATATCAGAAATGCTTGCTATAAAATTTCTCTGAGGATATCCCAAGGTATCTGCTCTTACTCTGCTTATGTTCAGCCTTTTCTTAATAAGATCTACCAACATATCACCAAGAGAGCCATTGCCAGAAAGCTGAACATTGCCATGAGCATCAGTTTCTACACAATCAGTAAGTTTGGTTGCAATAGGATTTCCATCTTCATCCGTAATACCTTCTGAAACTGCAATAACACATCTACCGTTTGTGTCATATACTTTTTTTACATCCGCTAAAAATTTATCAATATTAAATACCCTTTCAGGTAAATAAATAAGGTGCGGTCCATCATCATAATACTTTTGGGCTATAACGGAAGCAGCTGTCAAAAATCCCGCATGTCTTCCCATTACAACACAAATATGAATTCCCGGCAATGCACGATTATCCAAATTTATTCCCATAAAAGTCTCTGCCACATATCTTGCAGCGGAACCATATCCGGGAGTATGATCATTTAACACCAAGTCATTATCTATTGTCTTAGGAATATGTATTGCTCTTAATTCATAATCGGATTTTCTTGCATTCTCATTGACTATTCTTACCGTATCTGCAGAATCATTGCCTCCGATATAAAAGAAATATCGTACATCATGCGCTTTCAATACTTTAAATATTTCTGAACAATACTTTCCATCCGGCTTAACTCTTGTAGAAAGCAATGCTGAAGCAGGCGTACAGGCAACTTGTTCTAAATTATGAGTTGTTTCTTGTGATAAATCTAAAAAATTCTCATTAACGATTCCTTCCACTCCATTTAGAGCACCGTATACCTTTGTAATCTGAGGATATTTTCTTGATTCTAATACTTCGCCAACTAAGCTTTGATTAATTACAGCTGTCGGGCCTCCGCCTTGAGCGATGACTACCTTGCCTTGTAATTGCATTGTATTATAGCCTCCTTCTAGTTAATTATCTAATTATATTCGATACTTGAAATGATTGCATTCCTATTTTACTTAACATATGACCTCTTGTCAAAACTATTTAAATAATGCGGTCAGATTCTTTTTCAGTGTCATATATATGTTTAATTATAGCAATTATACGCACAAAAAGAAAGGAATATATAGCATATTCCCTTCTATTATAATCCTATATCAAAAAGGATAAAATGGCGGGCGGAAGGGGAATGGTCTAAAGAACGGATGTCTTCTCCTTCTTCTGCCAATCAGCTCTTGAAGAAATAAAATCCAAATTATATCTCTGAAAAAGCCGCCTCTTTGCAACGCCTCATAGTCTCTTGATGATATTGATCTTTCTTTTACTATATTCTTTACATTTTCAAATATTTGTTCTACATTTGATTCCAATTGGGATTTTGTAGGCATTTCAACCGGACCATACATATTTTCCATCATATTGATCTGCCGAACAACTTCCGGATATACAACATGATATGTTTCCGGAAACATGTTTTCCAATGGCTGCGGCTGTTCAAACTGAGGCTGTTGCGGTTGCTCCGGCATTCTATTAGAACGATTTCTCATTTAATGAACCTCCTATCATAAACATATTTTTTCAATTCCATTTTATGAATAAATAATAGAAAGGTTCGGTTTCAGAATTAAGAATTACTAGTTGAGGGTTTATATGACTTTTGCAATACATTGCAAAGGCTTCCTTAACTATTACTATTTATTAGTTTTAACTGAGACGTAAGGGTTATCTTTAATATAGAATCTCCATTCATAATCTCTAGCCTCTTCGGCATAATCTATTCCGATTCTTTTTGATAATGCAATTTGAAAGGGCTCCTCAACATCTTCTGCAAATATAAAAAGCTCTTTTCCAAGAAGGCTGCTCCCGTTTTGGCGCTTGTCCAATCCTAATGCCCTACATAATTTACCGGGTCCATTTGTAAGATTCAAAATTTCCTTTTTGGACAATTCATTTAATTTTTTAGAGAATCTGTTTACAGCCATCCTTTCTACACCCTTAATAGGTTCTCCTGCACGGATAAGAACAGCCGTACCTGCATCTTCATTTTCAGTTACTACATTTAAACAAAAATACATGCCATAAATTTGGTAAATGTAAGCATAACCGCCGCTACTATACATAATTTCCGTTCTTTTTGTCCTGCGATTATTATATGTATGACAGGCTTTATCTATTGGCCCTATATAGGCTTCCGTTTCAACTATTTTTACAATCATTTTCTCTTCATCATTGTTAACAGCTAAATATTTCCCCAATAGCTCTTTGGCAACTGTAAGAGTATCTCTGGTATAGAATGCTTTATTCAGCTTTTTCATATTTATCCTCACCTTTTTCTCGCTTTCAGTCATTACACCAATCAGATTAACAACAATAAAAAACCATTACATAATATATATATATAGATTAATGTTATTGTCATATTTTTTCAAGAATAGACTGCCATGATATACATATTTTTTAATAAAAAAAACATTATATTAATAGTATTAAAAGCACTGAATTCTGCTAATAAACAGCGAAAATAAAAGCTTGAGTCAGAAATAAGATAATTAATAAAAAATATCAGTAATATTGAAGTTTAATCAGACATGATTATCAATATTTGACTTTGACTTTCTTTGACCTTGTTTTTATAATTAAATCATCAAACAAAATCAATTGGAGGTGTTTAATATGTTTAACAGTTTGATTCCTTTCTCAAGGAGCAACAATTTGGATACCATTTTCAGCCGTTTCTTTGACGACTCATTCAATTTCCCTATTATCCCAACTGATATGAAGGTAGATATCAAGGATAGTGAAACCGACTATTTGGTAGAAGCAGAAATTCCAGGAGTGAACAAAGAACAAATCAAGGTTGATTATCAGAACAATTATTTGACTATCAGTGTTCAAAATCAGAACGAAATCAATGAAGAAAAAGAAAATTACATTAGAAGAGAAAGATCCAGCAGAAGAATGAGCCGTTCCTTCTATATCGAAAACATCAATAATGATGAAATCAAAGCTTCTTATGAAAACGGCATTTTAAAAGTATCCTTACCTAAATCAAAACAAGTTTCAACTCATAAAACTATAGAAATACAATAACAGAACCAATCCGCCTTTAAAGGCGGATTGGTTCTGTTAAATTATAATTAAAGAAGGATTTTGAGACAAAACTCGAAATCCTTTATTATAGTACACCGAAGTACGTAAGTGATACCGTTGAGTTGCAACAAAGCAGATGACGGTTTTCTCAGCGGTCTTAAATGGCTTCGAGAATTTGCCGTACATAAGTAGGCAAAGCAAAGCATCCTCCATGTAAATCGGAATTATAATACTTTGTTTTCAATCCAAAGCTCTCCCATTTCTCTTTATCATGGTCTTTAATGGGGTCAAGCTTCTTGGAAGCAAACCCAAAATACCAGTATCCGGAAGCATATGTAGGTGTATTGAACCCATATACCTTGGCAATAGGAAATATTTTTTTGATTTTTTGATGCGCTCTGATCATTTCTGAACGAAAATCTTCAAAAAATGCTGATTCATGTTGATTGATCAATATGCCCTTTTCATTTAAAATCCTAAAACAATTACTGTAAAAATCATAAGTGAAAAGCCCTTCACTCGGTCCGATAGGATCAGTAGAATCTACTAAAATCAAATCATATTCACCATCTTTTGCATTCTTAGCAAAAGCAAGTCCGTCTTCAAAGTATAAATGTATTCGTGGGTCTTTATCTAAAACCTCAGCTGTTTGAGGCAAAAACTTCTGACATAAACGAACGACACGTTCATCGATTTCTACCATATCTATTCTTTCAATATGCTTATATCTTGATAGCTCTCTGGCACTGCCTCCGTCACCGCCTCCAATTATCAAAACATTTTTGATATCCGGATTAGTAGCCATGGCAGGGTGAGTGATCATATCATGATAAACAAACTCATCCTTTTCGGTAAGCATAATATATCCGTCTAATGTAAAAAAGGTCCCAAATGTTTCATTTTTCATAAAGGCAATCTTTTGAAATGGTGTTTCTTCTTCATGAAGATATTCGGCTATATTGAAGGATAATTTTACATCATTGGAATGATACTCAGAGTACCAAAGGTCTTTCCTTGCTAACAAGACATCACTTCCTTACTATTAATTAGATAATGTTTCTGCCATAAAATATCTCATCCATCTCTTTTCTTAACTCGCTGGTTATTTTTTCTATCTCATTTTGTGACAGCATATCCGTAGAAAAATTAAACAGATAATCATTTAAATCAAAATTTTTCACCTTACATTTTGTATGAAAAATATTTTCCTGATATACATTTACATCTATCATTTGATAATTTTGAGCAATTTCCTTTGAGATATAACTCTGTATCGTACTCAATTCATGGTCTATAAATAATTTTTTACCTGTGATATCCCTTGTGAAGCCTCTGACTCTATAATCCATAGTCATGATATCGACTTCAAAATTATTAATAAGATAATTTAAGGCATTCAAAGGAGAAATTTCGCCACAAGTAGAAACATCAATATCTGCTCTAAAAGTACATACCCCGCCTTTTGGATGATATTCAGGATAAGTGTGCACAGTGATATGACTTTTATCCAAATGTGCAAGAACGATTTCAGAATTATTCTTACAGGGAATAATTTCCTCTTCACAAATAAGAATTGTAACACTCGCGCCCTGAGGGTCATAATCCTGAACGCTGATATCCAATATATTGGCGCCTATAATTTCTGTTACGTTTCTTAATATATCCGTTAATTTTGCGGAGTTATATTCCTCATCTATATATTCGATATAAGCTTGACGATCCTCGACAGATTTTGTGTAGCATATATCATACATATTAAAGCTCAAAGTTTTTGTAAGGTTATTAAAACCATGAAGTTTCAATTTGCAGGATTCATCTTTCACTTATATTCATGCCTCCAAATATTAAAATAATAACTATATCATTAGTAACAATAGTATATTGTAAACACTATTATTGATTTTTACAATACCTTTTTAAAATTATTTTATTTATGATTCTTTATAATTTTTACCATGTTATTAATTATTTTTGCAGTTAATCCCCATATAACTCTATCTTCATATTGATATATATATATCTGATTCATTCCTTTGCGCCAGTTATAATTCTTTCCGTTAGGTATCAGGTGAAACGGAAAATCATCATTAATTTTAGGTAGTATCTCAACCTCATAATACAAAGGTTCAGAATCTATAAAAAAATCAAAAGGAACCAAAAAGATATCTTCCACTTCGCACCTATTAAATTGTCTTAAAGAAATGTCACAATATTCAAGCTGGCCTAAATAGCAATATAGAGTAAAATTGCTGTAAGTGATAATGTGGTCTAACTCAGTGATTATATCGACCTTTTCCAAGGGAATATTTAATTCTTCCGAGGTTTCCCTTATTGCGCAATCTCTTGGCGACTCATTTTCTTCTACCTTTCCTCCCGGAAAACATATTTCGTTAGGCTGCATTTTAAGATTGCCTGACCGGACTTCAAAAAGAATATTTGCTTTGTTGTCTACATTGACTAAAGGAACTAAAACAGAGAAAAAGCGATATTCATTTAAAATCCGTGCCTCTCTATTATTGAAAATATTTCTTATTCCGGCTATATCCATAAAATCACCTGTCATCCAACTTGAATAATTCATTTAGATATTCATAATTTATTTAATGCTATTATATTTAAATGATTTGATTTAAGCAATATCTTAAAATAAACAGAGTTTTTATCCCTGATAAAAACCCTAGTTTAACATTTATCACCTATATTTTTCTTCTATTATGTTTCTCATTTCATCTATTAAGTCATTCAGTATTTGTTCTTTATAAGCTTCATCCGCATCCATATTTTCTATTTCCTCAAATCTATTTCTGTAGAAAAGAGCTATCTCCTCTTTACCGATACTTTCTAACATATGGATATAAGAGATGATTTTTGAAACTGTATTGGATTTTATTGTAAATATCTCCTGTGCATCTATTACTTCGTCTCTTATAGAAAGCATCTCCTGATCTAATTGATATGCAACTTCCGCAGATTTTTTCAATTTATCCGCTATGTGAGCCGGTATATTCTCCTTATATTTATAATTCAATGAATGCTCAATGGTTGCCCAGAAATTCATCGCTAATGTTCTGATTTGAATCTCGGCTAATACTTAAAAAAGCCCTTTTACGGTAACCACAGGATATTTAATAATAATATGATAACTGCGATAGCCGCTTTCTTTTTTATTTTTAATATAATTTTTTTCATATAATATTTCCAGATCTATACCATTTCGTTCTTTGATCAAATCAACTACTTTATATATATCATCTTCAAACTGACACATGATACGGATACCGGCGATATCTTCCATTTTTTCGCCTATTTCACTCTCAGAATAGCCCAATTTCTTAGCCTTTGCGATAATGCTCGACATAGCTTTAACACGCCCGGTTACAAATTCAATAGGCGAATAAGTACTCCTCTTACGGTATTCATCTCTAAGGGATTTAAACTTGATTTTCAACTCTTCAACGGCCTGCTCATAAGGAAGTAAAAATTCTCTCCAATATATCACTTCTATACACCGCCTTTAAAATAATATCAACCTTTTTCAAGCAATTTTCCTGTGCCTAATGTAATATAAGAACCTATAAGTATTAATAAGATTCCAATGATTACATTCCATGTAATACTTTCTGATAATATCAATACTGCAAATATGGGTGCCAATGCCGGTTTAACAAAAAATACCAAGGAAGCAAACACCGCATTAGACTTTTCCATTGCCATAAAATAAGCGAAGTATCCGATACCTGTAACAAAAATACTTACATAGATCACCAATACAATATTATCAATTGTTATTCCGCTGATAACCGGTCTGCCAATAAATAACAGCATACACATCAGTATAAGAGATCCGATAATAAAGCTGATACTTGTTTGCGCAATTCCGCTATATTTGCCTATCCTGCGTTTCCCGTAAGCACTGTAAAGACCAAAGAATACTGCGGAAGTAAGAGAAAATAAAATGCCTTTAAAATTTTCGCCGCTTGCCATATTGAAAGGATTCATGATAAAAATAAGGCCAACCAAGCTTATTATCAAAGCAATCCCTTTCTTAGCCGTTATTTTTTCTCCTGCTATGAAGTGTGCAAACAACATGGTAAACATTGGATTTATACAAAACACTACGGCAGCAGTAGATGCCTTTGTGTATATTACTCCGAATTGGAAAAAAGTCATACTAAAAAGAATGCCCAAAATACCTAAAATCATAAAATATGTATAATCTTCCTTACAAAGTTTGATATTACGCCTTTTTAATTCTTTCAGCGCAAAGGGAAACAATACCAGTCCTCCCCAAAAAAATCTTGTAAAAGTCATTTGAAAAGGATCCAGTCCTGAAGCAGCTATCTTCAATACAACTTCCATTGTGCTGAAAAATACAGCAGAGATTATAATATACAACAATACATTTTTCATTTCATTTTTCTACCAATCATTACATATAGTATTAAGAATACTTTGGTAATTCTCCAAATCTTTAAAAATAAAATCAGGGTCATATTCTTTCAAATCTTCATATGAAACCCAGCCTGTCGCAACGGCAATGGATTTTACGCCCAACTTTTTGGCACATTCAATATCATACCATGTATCCCCTATAATGTATATATTCTCTTTCTTAAACTCTATCTCATAAAGCTTTTCCGTATCTTTTATAGCTTGAATAGCACTCTGCCATTTTTCTTTTGCTGTATCGCCGAAGCCCCCTGTCAAAAAGTAAGGATCCAAACCATGAACACCAAGTTTAATTCGCGCGCCTATCTCAAAATTGCTTGTTGCAATGGTATTATATATATTTTTGTTAGTTTTTGAAAACTCTAAAATATTCTTTATACCCGGCAGAACCCGTTTATTTTTATAGCTGTCTAAAGACTTCTTCAAGGCTATCCCATACATTTCCAATATTAAAGGCCTCTTGTCCTCGGAAATGTTATGCTGCTTAAAAATTTCTTCCAACACGACCGAGTCCATTTTACCGCCAATTTTAGCATTTTTAAAAGCATTATCCACATTGAAAAGCTCTCTGAAAGTATCATTGAGAGCCTCTCTTCCGCAGCTGCCGCAATGAATAAGTGTTCCGTCAATATCCCAAACAAATAGTATGTCACGCATATTTTTCATCCTTCACTGTATAGGGTATAGATTAGGTCTCTGGTCCAGACATCTGGAGTCTGGAATCCGAAGAAATAGATAATAGATAATAGATAACAAATAAAAGTTAATGAAAGAATTTGACTTTGTCAAATTCTAACTACAACTGAAAATTGTTAATTGTCATTTTTAATCCATACACCATAAACCATAAACGTGAGCGTAGCGATTTGATGGGTCTCTGGTTTCTGGTTTCAGGAAAAGTGATTAGTGATTAGTAATTAGTGCTTTCGGTCCGGCTTAGCGTGTCATTGCGAGCGTAGCGTGGCAATCCCAGGCAGATCGCCACGTCGCTGTCGCTCCTCGCGATGACAATCCGAGGATTAATCGTTCTACTATTGTTTAACTATTGCTCAACTATCGTTTAACAGAAGTAAAGCTTCTATAAAACATACACCACTTATGCCTCTAACCTTTTAATTGAAATTTTCTCAAAGCTTTCCCATTCAAATAATCACATCTTGCCCCTTGAAAAGTATTTAAGCTTTCCAGTTTTGCTTCAATCATATCTTTAATTTTCCACCAACTCGTATTCCAGTTGCAAAATACTGTATCCTCTTCAGGAGCGCGTCCGGCAATTCTTTGGATAACAATTTCAGGAGAAAGATATTCCAAAAACAAAACTACCCTATTTACATAATCATCCAAAGATATCATTTCTATTTCGCCTTTCTCGTACATTCGGCATAATTCGGTATTTCTTTCCACATATAATGCATGTATCTTTACATGCTGAATATCTAAAGCAGAAAGTATCTTTGCCGTTTCTATAACATCTTTTTCATCATCCCAAGGCAGACTTAGTATAACATGAACACATACCTCAAATTTATACTTTTTTATTCGAAGAACCGCATCTATAAACTCTGCCAGAGAATGTCCCCTGTTTATTTTGTCAAGAGTTCGATAATTGACAGTTTGGAGTCCTATTTCAATGTTTATTTTTACGGAATATTTTAGGGATATTTCAGATAAAGCCGTCATATACTCATCAGAAATACAATCCGGCCGTGTGGCAAAGGATAGTTCCACCACGTCTTTTATACAAGCTTCTTCAGCATATTTTTTCAGTTCTGTGATCGGAAGATATGTATTAGTAAAATTTTGAAAATAAACAACATATTTATCAGCTTTATACTTTTTTTTAATATATTCAATATTTTTCTCTAGCTGCTCTTTTACAGAAAAAGTATGCGGGAGATTCTCAAAACCGGTACCCTTTTCTCCGCAGAATATGCATCCGCTCACATCTACGCAGCC
>JAAYPU010000132.1 GCA_012519645.1 Clostridiales bacterium
ATGGTAAATGCTTTTTATATAATAATACCTGATATTTCCATAATAGTACAAGCCTATATTACAAAACATTAGGGACGGTACTTTTTGTTTTCTATGTAATAAATCAAAAAAATTACCCACGTTTCTTTGATATGAGTAATTCTTTCGTATATTAGAGATAGAAGGCACTATTATCTCCTATCTGATGCTTTTTCTGAAATCTATAAGAGAAAAAACCGCTTCAAACATTTCATCCGAATACAAGTCGAAAACAACAGGAAAAAACTTCAGTTTTCCCATTTGTCCTGAGTTCTCTATCATCAGCTTGACCTCATCATTGATAGGAAGACTTAATACATCTACACGGGCTTTTTCAGGAAAATAAATAGTAACCTTGAAAAAACCGTTCCAAATAGACAGCCAAAAAACGGTTGCTTCATTTTGACCTCCTCGAATTCCTGTCCACTTATATAGTCCTTTTGCCAGCCATGCCTTGCCGTCAGTATAGTAGCGCCAATCTAACTGAATACCGTGGTTCGTAAGTTCGCTGATAAACTTCATATAGGTATTGTTAGCTTCTACAAGCGCCTTTGCAATAACATCACTTATCGGCTGAATATCAGGATTTCTAAGTAATTGTTCCTTGGTCTCTGATTTTTTATTTTTCATAATATCTGCTCGCCTCTCCTCACCCTACCTATATTTTTCACAATTCTTTTTGACACGATTGAAAACTCATTTTTTTGTAATTGTAACATATTTTCTGTATTTTGGAATCATTCACAAACAAAAATGAGCTTTACTCAAAGCTCATTTTTCGGCACAATCTATTCTCCAATCAATGATGGTTCCCTGTAGGTCTGAGTATTTCCTCTGTACTGAGAAACGGTTAAAAACTCTTTTCGCTTCAGAACGCGATATTTTAAAGCATTCTGCAATTAACTTGTCATAGCGTATTCTCAAATGATAGGGGTTATGAAACCTAATAACATCACTCTCCGTATCTTTTCCGGTATTTCTCAAAACATAAGCCGGCTCTTCAAAAATCTCTACATTGTTCTTCTGAAATAACACCCTGTCCAAACCATATTGAAAAACCATTTTCCGGTCATTTCGCAGCAATGCCTCATACTCTGCCTTGCTCAAATGTTTCTTATTGATACGTGAACGAATTGGCAAATTGTATGAATGTTTGCATTTGGTACATTGATAAATAAGCCATATATCAATCTGTTTGCCATTGGAGTTTACCCTGACCTTGTCAGTGCTGCAAAAAACAGTTTTACCGCCACAGCCGGAGCAGTTGCGCAAAATTTTATATGTTTCAGTAGGGATTATCTCATATTCTGCTACCTTGTACCTATTCATTCTGAATCCTCTTATTGAAAGCGGAGTTGCAATCATGCGGTATTATTGTCATCAGGCAAACATCATCACCCATTTTAATGCTTTTTAATAGCTCTACCTCGACCTTGCAGCCAAAAGCTTTTTCAAATAGAACCTTGCTATACCCTGTAGAGCACTGACACCATGCGTTAGTTTCAAATTTGTCCACATCCGCAATCATAGGACATGGACAATATTGGAATTGGAGATGAATTACACCGTCCTGATAAAACAAACCTGCCTCTATAGCTCTCTCAGAGCATGCAAATTCCTCTACGCAAGATGAAGATGCTATCAGATCCTCTATCAGCGCTAACTTTTCATCCATTCCATAACCGCACTGGCAGGCCATTCTAATTTTTTTTGTGGTTTCAGGATCAAATTTGTTTTCCAACCGACGCATGGTAGACTTTGCCCAGGAAGCGTTATCCTGGCTCATGGCGGATCCATCATCTCCATACACAACGACTTTCGCTGTTTCATCATCGCTTTCCCGTTTAACTGCTTCGTAAATGATTTCTTCCTGAATTTTTCTTATGTCGAACATATTTGACACCTCCATAGCCGCAATAAAAAAGACCTATTGAAAAAATGATAACAATCCCGCGGGATTAGTCTCATTTTAGCAATCAGCCTTGGAACAAAACTTCTGAATTCTTGCCCTATTTAATCGGTATGCACAAATCCATTATTACGCGACTTGCAGCTATATCTATTTTTCTATATATATTTAATCCGTATTTTTCTGACATCTCGTAACCGCTTTTAGGAAACCATACTGCAAATATTCCTTGAAGCTCGCGAAATATATTTTTTATATCTCCTTCATATCGATAAGTCGCAAATTTTCCGCCTTTTATCGTTATGATATTTTCTAATTTGCACGTATTATCTACAGTCATGCACAGATCACATATGCAGCTATTCATGGAAGAAATAGTCGGATCATCATAGAATCTTTCAATCAATAAGGTATCGTCCCGGATATGATCTTTATAAGTTTCGATAAATTGAAACCATTTTCCCTTCAGTTCGATGTAATTTCCGAAGATTCTTTCATATATTACCTTAACATCCTTTAACATCACGATTTCCATTTTGTCATCATAGTCATCGAATGTTCTAAATTGCTCAACAATTTCGGGGTAAAAAGGATTCTCAATGCTTGTTGCCCCGGTAGATTTACGAAATTCCTTTGGAGAAAGATTATGATGCTGCCTAAAAGCAGAGCTATAATTTGAGGAGCTATATCCGTAATCTAATCCAATATCTGTAATTGCTTTATGCTGTTTCAGCTTAATATCAATCGCACTTTGATCCATTTTCAGATGTTTGATAAACGCATATACACTATCGCCCGTTACCGCCTTAAAAACTCTGCTGAAATAAAATTCTGAATAATGAAAGTGGTTTGCCACATCTTTAATCGTAATGCCTTCATCAATGTGTTGAAGCATATAGTCAATGCTCTGACTTACCAGTTCTCTTTTCTTCATAATACACCCACTATTATATCTATTTTGCTTTTTCAAATAATAGCAAGAAAAAAACTTCCTCAAACATTATCCAACAATATATTACCTTTTATTACTTCTCATATCAACAATTACAGGCATAAATTATATCTTGAGCTTCTAAGAATTTATAATAAAAAATTATTTTTCTGAAATACTCTAAAGCCCATTAAAAATCCGGGAATGCGGTTTCGCGGCTTATGCAAAGCCAGGTTATAGAGCGGTACGGACTGGTGGTATATATCGTGGCTGCGGGTAAGTATACAGAAAGCCTCTTCCTCACCGGGGCCGTTCCTTGCCAGTATATACTTCTCGCGACAAGCAGAAGGCTGAATCCATGCAATGTTGACAGTATCTTTTTTTGCTCTCAGTTCCCTGCGCACTACCCAAAACCACAGCATTAAAAATGCTGTAATGCTGATTACAGCCGCTACGAAAACATTATTAGTAATCAGACTTCATCCCTCCTTTTACTCTTTAGCACAAAGCGCCTGAAGATCTATTAAATCCTGATTTTGTAACAAAAAGTTTTTCTTTACTGTTTGCAGAATGTGCTATTGTATTGTGGGTCATTTACAGGTTTTTTAAAATAAATTTCAATTATTTGATCAAAAAATATAACAGCATTAGCTTAATAAAACTTTGCCTTCTTCCGTCAGCCTATTATGTTGGAAACTACTGGCTGGGACCTCATTACTTGAAGATGAAAAGTTAAAAACAGTATGCATAAGCAGTCATCTTCATAAGGGAAATTTGCTGATTCTGATAGAAAATAATTATGCAGGCGAAGTGCCAATGGAAAACGGCCTGCCGCAAAGCAGCCGCGAAGGACATGGCTTCGGTGTCAAAAGCATTAAAATGATTGCTGAAAAATACCGCGGCTATTGTTCCTTTAATGCTCAGGATGGAATATTTACGCTAAAAACTGTACTTCCAATAAATTAAAATCCGATCTAAAATAAATAAGGAGGCTGGTGAATCAATAACCTGCCTCCTTTAAACGTTAGTAAACGTTAGGGACGGTACTTTTTGAGCAAACGTTAGGGACGGTACTTTTTGTTTACCTTGTTTTTTGTTCTTTTTTCCATTGGTCTAAAAAAGCTAGGATTCGATCGCTTGGCATCGCCATTCCATTAATGAACCTTCGAAATATGTTTTCTCCACCGCCAAGATTTATCCCCACAATCTCAAGGTTTTCATTAAGCAAAGCACTGCCGCTGCTTCCTTCCGATATCATAGCAGTATGTTTAATAATTGGGTATTGCATATTCCCTGCATTATCACCAAAGGGAATTGGTTTCATAGTGCTTACTTTTCCGGTCGTAACTATATTTCTTTTCCGATACGGATTACTCATAGCAGCAACTATATCTTCATACTTGGGAATTTCTTCAGCAATAGATAAAACTGTATAATCTTCATCAGCAACGAAACTAATTATTGCTAAATCATATTTTTCGTCTACGTATTCTACTATGGCTTCGGGGAACAGCTGATAATATTTTTCAATACCCTGATACTTTCCTCCCTTTCTTAAATAGTCGTTATAGTCTAATTCGTCATACCCCAAAACAATAATCTCTGTTTTATCTATATCTTCAAGTTCTTTAATTACATGCTCAGCTGTTAGTGCATAGTACTTATTTCCTTCTCTACGGATAATTACTCCACTGGCACCTGCTGATACAGATAAGGAACTACCGTTTCCTTGATTTTTATACTGCAATTGTACTATCTTTACATTTGCTGAAAGGGCAAATTTGTCAACCTTTGCTATTAACTCTTTATTCAGTGATTGATATATGAACGATTTAATTGTTGGAAGAAAAAAGGTCGCAAAGATAAAAATGGTTATTATAATTAGTAGCAGTATCATTTTCTGTTTTTTCTTCATCTATATCCCCCTTCAAAAAACATTAGGGACGGTACTTTTTGTTTACCTTGTATATTATTTTAACCGCTCTTACCAGCCTGACCTTTTCTTTAACTTTATGTCAATTTTATCAATTTTTTTACGAAAAGCAAACGAAAACACCGTTCCTTTTTCACTACTCCCATTTAAAATATTTTATCGAAATTGCTGTACACAGTATCGTCACAGTTCCCATGGCAATTACAGGAAGCTTTATATTATCTGCCGGAAGTCCGAGAAAAGTTGTCTTCATTAACTGAATACCTTGTGTAATTGGGAATACACTTACTATTTTTTGCATAGATTCGGGCATCACTTCAAAAGGAAGTGTTGTGCCTGAAAAAATCAACATTGGAAAATACAATATGCTAGCGATAATACTCGCACTCTTCGTATTTTTCGCAATACCACCTACCATCATCCCAATACTTAAAGTTGATATCATAGTAAGCAACCAGCTGCATAAGAACGCCAACCAAGAGCCGTGTATAGTAACTTTCCAAAATATCATTGCTACAGGAATCAAGGTGATTATAGATACCAAACAATAAATTACATAAATCGTTAATTCAACAGCCAAAAGTTTTGTCGGACTAACAGGCGTAACCTTAAATCGTTTTAATATTTTACGTTCTCTATATTCTGAAACCACAAGAGGTAACCCCATGAGACCTCCGGCACAGATTGAAACAGTACAAAGAGCACCAAAAGATTGCTCCATAAATGTATATTCCACTCCATCAGCAGCTGGCTTCGTACCATTCAGAAGCCCAAGAATCACCATAATTATCAGCGGCATGATGACAGCAAAAATAACCATATTCATGTTTCTTATATTAAGCTTTAATTCATTCTTCAATAATATTAAAAATGATTTCATTCCCCATCAGCCTCCTCACCGGATAATATCAGATATGCATCCTCAAATTTATTACAACCACTTACAGACTTTGCATATTCAACTGTCCCATAAAATACAGCTTTGCCTTTTTTCAGAATGCATATTTTATCGCAAAGCACTTCCACTTCATCCATGAAATGAGAAGTTAATAAAATAGTTAAGCCATTCGCTTTCAAAACCGATAAAATCTTCCAAACATCACGCCGTGCTTTTGTATCAAGACCTGTTGTCAATTCATCAAGAAATACAATCTCCGGAGTAGGAATCAGAGCAATAACTATGAACAATCTTTGGCGTTCGCCGCCTGAAAGACTTTTAACAGAATTTTTTATTTTGTTTCCAATGCCAAATTGACTGCAAAGGTCCCTACAATCTGCAGGAGTTTTGTAAAGACTAGCGGTTTCTTCGCATAACTCTGATACTTTAATTTCGTGCTGATAATCACACTCCTGAAACTGAACACCAACTTTTTGAAAAAGCTTCTGCCTGTCTTTTTGCGGATTGTATCCCAGAATGGAAACTTGCCCTTTGTCTGCTTGTTTTGTTCCCAAGATACATTCGATTGTGGTACTTTTACCTGCTCCATTAGCTCCCAGCAAGCCAAAAACAGTGCCTCGTTTTACGGATAAACTGATATCATCTACCGCAAGCAGATTGCCATATGTTTTTGACAACCGGTCAACCTTTATTACTTCTTCCATAGTATCGCCTCCTTTTTTTATCGGATAAAAGAATACCACCAATCAAAACATTGGTGGTAAAGTGGAGGCTTATTATTAAAATAATCTTTTCATTTCATATAGCATATCAATTATTCTCAGCGCATTTTCTTCAGCAGCAGTTAACGATAGAATCAATATGTCACAAGCAGAAATAATATTATCACTTGATTTTGGGGTGTTTAAGGCTGCTCGTATATCGGTATTGGAATTTTGAGATAACTGTTGCAACATACGTAAAATTGATTCAAGGGAATAGTTTGCACATCTTAGTGAACGGATAATTTTCAATCTTTTAATATCATCATTTGTATAAACACGGTAGCCATTCTGCTTCCTCTTGATTTGTATTAATCCATTCATTTCCCAATTTCGCAATGTGTCCATTGAAATATTCAGATATTCTGATACTTCTTTTCGTTTCATGAAATGTATATTCGTATCTTCACTTTTGGATAAAATATTATGAACGATTCTAATAGCTTCCTCTGCATTACAACGTTCTTGTTGTAGTCGCTCCAAATACTCCCTTGTAACCAAAATAGCTCTATCGAAATCACCTCTTGCTGAGATTTTTACCATTTCGACAATTTTCTTTCTCAAACCATTTTGCAGTATTTCAATTTGAAATGCAGTTCGAGCAAGCTTTATCTGCATTATATGCAAATCAGTAAATATCCGATATCCATTTTCTTGTCTTTCCGGTTTGGCGATCATTCCCCATTCTTCATATAAGCGCACTGTATTAGGATGTATGCCAACGATTGCCGCAACTTCAGAAGTTTTATAATTTTTCAAATTATCTACCTCCCATTATTAACAACTATAGCATAACACAGATATGAAGTATGGTGTTATAATGGAGGGTTTTCCTTTAAAACATCAGGGACGGTACTTTTTGTTTACCTTGTGTATCGTACTGAAACATCAGGGACGGTACTTTTTGTTTACCTTGTGTATCGTATTCAAATTTACGCTCAATAAATCTGCAATTTGCCTATAGGATATTCCTTCCATAATCAACTTCATAATAAGCTCATCTTTTTTAATAAAGTTACTTATGTCGGTTATTCCGTTTTCCTCAAAGTATGATTCCATTATTTTCTCTGCCCGTTTTTCTTTGTTTTCTTTTGCTTCTTCTTTTATTTCTAAATAACTTATATCATCTTCTATTTGATGGAATTCTTTAAAGTCGCTTTTTGAAATAAAGCCTCCCATAATTTCTTCTTTAGCTTGTCTGTTAACTAATATTATTTCGTCCGTCTGGTATTCTCTAATACTGCTCCACTTATAATCCTCTGCCCTTTCTACTACATTTGCTTTTACTGGATTGTTATGAATGTATCGGATGGCACCAAGTAAGTATTTTTCATCTGTAATGTTTTCACTTTTATATCTGTCCTGAACGACTGGCCCTATCCTCTTATGTCTTTGATTGTAATACATTGCATAAGATATATTTACCTTTCTCATCATACTTATAAGTGAATGCTTTTCAGCTTGTATTATCATATGCATATGGTTATCCATAATACAATAGGCGACTATTACACATGCTATTTCTTGCGCCTTCTCTTTTATATATTGAAGGAGATTCTCTTTTTCTTGGTCTGATTCATATATCTTTTCTTTGTTAATGCCTCTCGTCATGATATGATAATACCCTGTTTCACTTTCCGCTCTTGCCTGTCTTGCCATTTATTATCACCCCAAGATAATTTTACCAATTTTTAAATAAAAAGTAAACAAAAAGTACCGTCCCTTTTGTTAAAACGTGTGGTTAGAAAAAGAATGCTTTAATGATCAGCCATATTACAAACAGCCAGATCATGACTATGGGAATCGCGTAATACCATTTCTCCGGCTTGCCGCTTTGCCACATACCCTCAGCTTCCTTCCTGAACTTATCAAAGGTATCTTTTGGAATGAGCCGAATTGTCAGTGCAATCAAAGCGGGTAAGATGATAATATCATCGAGATAACCAAGTACAGGTATGAAGTCAGGAATTAGGTCTATGGGCGAAAGAGCATAAACAACCGTAATCACAGCTAAAATCTTAGCTGCTATCGGTGTATCTTTGCTTTTCAGGCTTAAAAACACTGCCGGAATATCAGTTTTAAGTTGCTTTGCTCTTTCTTTTAGGTTCATGCCGTTCATCAACTCTACATTCTTAATTACACAGATGTAATTTATTTCTTTTCTAATTGTAACATATTTTCAATATTTTAGAATTATATCCGGACAAAAAATGAGTTGCATTTACAACTCATTATAATGGTTTGATGTTTTTAGAAATACGTTTGGGACAGTACTTTTGTTTATTGGATTGAATTCATCAACTCATAAAAAAATGTGGGTTCTTGAGTCCTATAAAGATTATACCAGGCATCTAATGTCTTTGCAGAAAACACATCCAAAGCTTTTAAGACATGTGCGGAAAATTCCAACGGAGCTATTCCGGAAGCAGTTATCAGCTTCCCGTCAGTTACCGCAGGCTCCTGCTTATAGTACTTCTCCCCTGCATAGTTCGGGCAGACCATTTTAAGATATCCTAAATCATTACTTGTATGACTTCTTGAATCTAGAAGTCCATTTTGAGCGAGTGACATTGTCGCACCGCATATTGCCGCTACAATTATATTCTTATCAATACATTGTTTAGCTAAATTTAATATTGGTTGATGAATTGTTTTCATCCACGTTTCACCACCAGGTAAAATCAAAGCGTCAATTTCATTTACGTTACATTCTTCCAAATCAATATCGGGTAGTATTCTCAACCCGCCCATTGTAGTAATATAATTCTTTTCAAGTCCTAAAGTTACTACTTTAACTGGTGATGCATCCTTCCTAAAATATCTTCCTGAGTATAACTCTGCAGTCAAAAATCCAACTTCCCAATCAGCCATTGTATCAAATACATAAAGATATACAGCATTACTATTCATACGCATGTCCTCCATTTATTATTTTTTTGATAATCAAACATCCGTCAATGATAATGAACGATGTTTATCTTCATAATAAAACAGCTTCACTGACAACTACTGTCAGTGAAGCTATCATAATTGATAATATTCCATTAATTCTGATGCAACGGAAACAAGTTTTTTCTTTAAACTCTGCGGTTCAATCACTTGAATAGCCTTTCCGTAAGATAAGAGAAAATGGGGTACATATTCATGAAGTGCTCTTTCATCTATTAAAAAAACTGCTTGATTTGGTGTACGCTCTTTCAGGTAATGACCTAAAAACCAATGAATGCACAAATCGTCCAAAGCTTCTGACCTGCCACAAATAATTACCGAGACCAACCCGTCCTTACTTTCAGAATCCGGTAAAAGATTTTGAATAAAGTATTTCCTGACAGAAAAGGCTTCCGGCCTTTTAAACATCATTTGCGTCCGTTGTATCCGAAAAATCCGTTCTGCCCGAAAGCTTCTGATTTCATTCCGAAGATGGCAAAATCCAACCGTATACCATTTATTGTTCCAATAGAGTATTCCATATGGGTCAATAACTCTTGACCGGGGTTGCTCATCATGGCTTGTACGGTATTCAATTTCTACAGAATATTCGTTTGCTACAGCCCACTCCAGTTCTTCCAATGTCAGCTTAACAGACGGTGCAATATCACAGTTTAACACTTCGAATCCGGCTATGTAACGGTTGAGGATACTTTCCTGTTCACGGTTGGAATACATTTTCAATTTTTGTGTTGCATTTTTTAACGACTCATCGAAAGGGTA
>JAAYPU010000133.1 GCA_012519645.1 Clostridiales bacterium
ATTACAACTCAACTCCTTATATTTTCGCATCTAAAATAATACCTGATAAATTATTTAATCTATTAAAAATATCTTCGATTTCAGTTTCATTAAACGTCCTTATGAACTGATTTGTTTTTTTATTTAATACCTTTATATGTAATTGATTATTTTGTTCTTCAATAATAAAAAATATATCCAGAGCATTTTCTTCTGATAGCTTATTCAGTTTTTCAACTTGTTCCTCAATCTCTTTGCGGCTCTTTTTATGTTCCTGTTTATCCCTCTGTCTGCTGCCATCCTCATCCCGAATCACTACTTCATCCTTCTTATGAATAACACCTGTGGAGGTTACTTCCTTAACACTCCTTAAGATTAGAGGATCTACTCTGTTTAAAAAAAATCCATATAACCACCTCACAGGCAACAAAGCTATTTTAGGATTTAAGATTTATGATTTAAGATTTATGAATTTGGTTGAAATTTTGATTTCAAGCAAAATTTCTTCTTTATCTTACATTTGTCAGTCTTCAGTTGTCAGTTGTCCCTAACCTCTAACCTCTAACCTCTAACCTCTAACCTCTATAATCAGGCTTTTTCGTCAACTATAATCCCCGCCAACTCCCACAAGCTTGCCACCGCATTCAATATCTTTTCCGGCGGAACTTCTTTAACTACCTGCCCTGTTTCAGTGTTTACTACCTTGATCATCATACGGCCGGTTCCTTCGTGCACTTTAAACTGAAAATGATTATCTTCTCCGAAAAATATCTGATTGGCAACATCAACAACTTCTTCGAAAGCTTTTTTACCTTCGTCGTTTTCAAATAATTCCGATACATTTTTATCAAATATTTTTTGTGATTTGAGATTTTTAATACTTGGGATAGAGATCTGAATGTTTTTTCTATCGGCGGTTTCCCCGACGCTTGTATTTGGTACGGATTTCGCATTAACATTCATAGCATCAAGAGCTGTTGAATTTTTTAATAAAATATTCATACTGTTATCACCTCTTTTTTACCTATAATCATTTTAACTTATCTATATATTGACCTCCCTGGTCATTTAAGCTTTCATCCGAATATGCCGTATTGATTTTCTTTTGGGCTTGTATCTCTTTAAGCTCCATTTTAATGAGCTTTTTAGCCTGATTCACTTTCTTGATGTTGCTTTGTTCGATTTCAACAATTTCTTTTCCGATCAACTCGATCTCTCTGTTCATATCTTCAATTTGCTCTATGGTTTTCACATCGTTTTCAGCTTGGGTAATTCTATTAAAAAGAATATTTAAGCTGTCGATCTTGTCAATTCGTGTTTGCTTCGCGTTAATTGCATTATTTAACCGATCCCAATCTTTATTTTCGATCCATTGAGTCTGCTTTTTTGTTATATCCAACAGCTCCTGAAACAAATCCATCTTTTTTGTTAGTATTTCGATTCTACGGTTTTGTTCGCTATCTTTTTTCATTGCTGCATCCTCACATTTTATTTCATAAACCAGCCGGAAACATAGGTTGACATGGCATTCATATTCGCCAACGCTGATTCCATCTGAGAGAATTGCATATAGTATTTATCCTCTAATTCCTGTAATTTTTTAAGTAATGTATCCGCTTTCTTGTCCAACGACTTTATCTTATCGCTTAAATAATTTTTTCCCTCAGCAGTGGTCCCTTCCATTCCGGCCTTTTGTATCAAAAGCCCTTTATTTACGCCTGTTTTCTTAACATATTTGTCAAGAACAGATTTCATTTTAACACCCAAGCCTGATTCGGAATCTGTAAACAATTTTGTTAAACCGTCCGGATTAGACTCTAACGCCGCATCCAATTTTTCTTCATTAATTACAAGTTTTCCGCCATTGGAATAGTCTTTACTGGTTGTAATGCCATAGTCCATGAGGTTGATCCCAAGCGTGCCTGTTGTGGAAAACAAAGTGCTTCTCATGCTTGACAGAAAACCGGATAATAAGGAATCATTTTTAAGCAACCCACTTTTTGCTTTTTCTTCCCATTTTTTAATTTCATCCTCTGACATTTCTTTCTTTTGTTCTTCTGTTAACGGCGAAAAATCTCTGTCTTTCTTTTCCTTTAGTAAATCATTCACCGTATCTACAAGCTCATTATATTTTTCAACGAAATTCTTGATTTTATCTTTCACATTTGAAGTGTCTTTTGAAACATTAACTGTTATTTCAGACGTTGTATCTGAGTTCAGTACATACTTCACACCATCAACAGTAAAGGTATTGCTGCTTCTGGTAGTTGTCACGCCATCCAAAGTAAAGACGGCATCTGAACCGGCTTGTACTTGCCCGGTATTTTCAGCATAATTTATTCCGATGCCCGAAGATAAAAAGCTTCCTGTAATATCTTCAAAAACAATTTGATTTGCAGCTCCTTCACTATCTGAAACAAGAGTAAAGCTGTTTGTAAGCTCACTATAGGATAATGTTACATTTGCAGCCGTGCTGTTATTCACCTTATCTATAATATTTTGTACGGTATCACCGGTTTTATCGAAAGTGAATACTTCGTCATTGATACGGAAACTTATGGTATCGCCTCCGGCAAATATATCATTTGTAAAATTAGCGTCACCCAAAACTGCCCTTTTATTTAATACGTTCCTGTCGCCTGTAGTAAATCCAAGAGAAGTAAGAACAGTGTCATCTTTGTTTGTATCGGTCAATTCCAAAACATGTCCTGAAGCTGTGAAAGAAAGCTCCTCACCTGAGGCACCGACTGAAGCTTTACCTGCGCCAAAAGCAGCGTCAATTTTGCCTTGTAAATCACTCACTAAATCATTGATTTCAGAATAACCGCCATTTAGTATAATTGTTTTCTTTACTCCATCTATCGTTATATCGATCGTATCCCCATTATTGATATCTTCAAGGGATAATCCCGAACTCACCAAGGATGCTGTATTTGTACCAGCCCAAGTATCTTTCAATGCTCTCGTAATATTTGAAATAGTATGAGTACCGGCCATAGCGGAGCTGGTTGCAGATACGGAAACTGCGGAGGTTGATGCCCCGCTTATCGATGCAGCTGCGGTATAAGCGTTGAAATTACTGCTGCTCATTATATATGTATCTTTCTTCAATATATCAAAAAAGGTCTCTTGAAAATCAACAATATCTTTAATAACGGCCCGATAGGCTTCCTGCTGCCATTCCGCATATTGCAATGCTTTTTTTGCGTTATCAACTTTTGCCTGCTGACCTGTCAATAAGCTTTTTACCATGCTGTCAATATCTAAACCTGATGATAAACCTGTTAAACGAGTACCCATTATATCTCACCTTCTTTAAAAATTAGTATATATAAAAAATAAAAAGTAATAAGCCGTAAAACTTATTACTATTATCGGATGTTTTTATAAATAATTTAATACTATTTTAAAAAATCCTTAATTCTGATTTATATTATCAAATCTGCTGGTATCCCTCCGGAGGTTCATAGTATTTTTTTGTTTTTTTTAGGAGATGATGATAATGAAGAAAGAAAATTCGGGTACCCTAATTCAAGACATTTTTGGCATATTTCATTTTTTCTTTTAGCTTCCATTAGCTCTAAATATGTTGTATTCTCAATATCTTCAGCTATCAATGACTTTTCCTCATCATACGCGCAATCACAGCATATGACCTTGCCGGCAGCTGTAACACAGAACATGTTATTAAATGAATAACAGAGTTCTGCATTATCTCTCATATCCTCGATCCTGCCATCCTTAAAATCAAATTTTAAAGTTTTTAAAACGTCAATGATCCTTGAAGCATCATCGTTATCAGTCATATAATTGATTATATGTTCAAGCGGATTAACTGTCGCACTATGTGAAAAAATTGTAAACCCAAGTTCATTGCACACTTCTCTCCATTTTTCAAGCTCTTCCGGCGGAGTGTAGTTATACTCATGATAATATACCTCGACAAAAGTGTTCGGGCTGTA
>JAAYPU010000134.1 GCA_012519645.1 Clostridiales bacterium
GCCAAATTTTGTTTCATGTGTGCCGGTCTCGTTTCCCTTCACAACTCCCGTTGAAACCTCGGGAACAAACCGAACTGTTACATTTGCTTTTTTATCGAGCCTTTTGGCAGTTTCTATAATTCTTTTCATCTCAAAGAGCGAGTCTACATTAATAGATTTAATTCCTTGATTAATTGCATATTCCAATTCGGATACTGTTTTTGCAACTCCGTTAAAAATAATCTGTTCGGGAGTAAATCCTGCATATAAAGCTTTATATAGCTCCCCGCCCGAATTTACCTCTATATCACTGCCTGCCTCTCTGATGATTTGAAGGTTGGCAATTGTCGCTTCGCATTTCGATGCATAATGAAGAGTCGTATTCGGATGATAATGTCTGAAAGCATCCAGTATTTCACGAACATTCTCTTTTAATCTTCTTTCTGAAAATACATAAACAGGTGTTCCGTAGTTTTTTGCTATCTCTACTAAATCTTTGCCATCAAAGAATAAATGTCCGCCTTTAGTTTCTAATAATGGGTAATTGACCATATGGCTCATGAGCTTAATCTCCTCTATATAAATAATTATCTAGTATACATATCTATTCTCTTCATATTCTGATTCAATACGACATATATTACCTCATTTAATATAACAGAAATCATTACAGAAAAAAATATAAATATTTCTAAATTGAAACAATTTTTATTTTAAAAAATTTTTTGACCAATTCAGAGCTGATTCCATAGTTCTTTGCTTCACAAATAGGGCGAGCTAAGATTAATTAGAGTAAATTTCATATATGAAATTTACTCTATTACATATGTTTACCCAATAAAGTCATTTTAAAAATGTTTTTTGGATTTTGTCAAAGCAGTTGGAACATTTACAGAAAAATATTGTTTGCAGCATAAAAAAAGAATGCACCCTATTAGGTGCATCCCTAAAATGCTTCTATTACAGAACTTGTTTGTCAGCCAGATTTTTGTATGTCTGATATCTTTCTTTTGCACTTTTTTCGGCTTCTTCAAAGAGTTTTTCTCCTATTTCAGGGAATTCCTGAAGAAGACTCGTATATCTGACCTGTCCCATTAAAAAATCTTTAAAGCTCTTTGTTGGTTCTTTTGAATCTAAAACAAATGGATTCTTACCTTCTTCTTTAAGCTCAGGATTATATCTGTACAGATGCCAATAACCACTTTCAACGGCATCTTTAATATTTTCCTGTGCTTTGCCCATACCTTTACGTATACCATGATTTACGCAAGGCGAATAAGCGATGATGAGGGACGGACCATTATATTTTTCAGCTTCTTGAATAGCTTTTAAAAACTGGTTCTGATTTGCTCCCAGACCTACTTGCGCTACATATACATAGCCATACGACATAGCCATCAGGCCAAGATCCTTCTTTTTAATTTTTTTACCTGAAGCAGCAAACTTTGCAACTGCTGCCAAAGGAGTAGCTTTAGATGATTGTCCGCCGGTATTTGAATAGACTTCAGTATCATATACAATGACATTGATGTCTTCTCCTGACGCAAGTACATGATCCAGTCCGCCGTAACCAATGTCGTATGCCCATCCGTCACCGCCGGAAATCCATATTGACTTCTTAACCAGATAATCTTTTCTGTTTTTAATTTCCTATATCAATTCCTGCACTCTTGCATCCTTGGAATTTGATTTTTCAATAGCTTCAAGTACTTTTTGACTTGCTGCCTTTGATGCTTCCCCATCATTTTTAGCTAACAGCCATTGGTTGAATGCATCTTTCATTTCTTCATCAATATCCATTTGCAGCAGCTCGTTCATCGTGTCTGTCAGCTTCGCAACCATATGCTTACATGCAAGCGCCATACCATATCCGAATTCTGCATTATCTTCAAACAAGGAATTCGCCCATGCAGGTCCTTTTCCCTGAGCATCTTTTGTATAAGGTGTAGCAGGTGCGGAAGCTCCCCAAATAGATGAACATCCTGTTGCATTTGCAATTATCATTCTGTCACCGAATAACTGAGTAATAGCCTTCATATACGGCGTCTCACCACAGCCTGCACAAGCGCCATGGAATTCAAGATATGGCATTGCAAACTGGCTTCCTTTAACTGTAGTCTTACTCATCAAATTATCTTTTACAGGAAGAGTTTTTACAAATTCCCAATTATCTGTTTCCTTCATTTGAGTTTCTATAGGTTTCGTAATAAGAGCTTTTTCTTTAGCCGGGCATATGTCGGCACAGTTTCCGCATCCGGTACAATCCAATGGTGTTACCTGTATTTTATAATGGTAGTTTTCCAGTCCTTTGCCTGCAGCTTTTATGGTTGTTAAACCATCCGGAGCATTTTTAAGCTCTTCGTCCGTCATCAGGAACGGCCTTATGGTCGCATGCGGGCAAACATAGGAGCATTGATTACACTGAATACAATTATCCGGCTGCCACTCAGGCACATTGATTGCTATACCTCGTTTTTCATAAGCTGAAGTTCCATTAGGGAATGTACCGTCCGGTGCATCCATAAACGTACTGACCGGAAGTTTATCTCCTTCAGTTCTGTTCATAGGGATCAGAACTTTTTCTATAAATTCGGGAACTTCTTTTTGGTTTCTTGCATCTTCCGGAGCATCTGCCCAATAAGCAGGCACTTCTATTTTAACAAGGTTATCTATACCTTTATCTACTGCCTGATAGTTCATTTGAAGTATTTTTTCGCCTTTTTTACCATATGCATCATCAATTGCTTCTTTTAAGTATTTTACCGCTTCATCTAAAGGTATTACTTTTGCAAGTTTAAAGAATGCAGCCTGCATGATCATATTTATTCTGTTTCCGAGACCTATTTCACTTGCAATGCTTGTTGCATCGATTGTATAGAATTCTATATTATTTTGGGCTAAGTATCTCTTAATAGTACCCGGAAGATGATCATTCAATTCTTCTTTTGACCATTTGCAGTTCAATACAAATGTTCCGCCCTTTTTTAAACCCTTTAATAAATCATATTGATTTACATAGGATTGATTATGACAAGCGATAAAATCCGACTCATCTATCAGATAAGTTGATTGAATCGGTTTTTTACCGAATCTTAAATGGGATATAGTAACCCCGCCTGATTTTTTCGAGTCATAAGAGAAATAGCCTTGTGCATATAAATCTGTCTTATCTCCGATTATTTTGATTGCACTTTTATTGGCACCCACTGTCCCATCGGAACCCAATCCCCAGAATTTACAGCGAATAGTTCCTTCCGGTTCGGTAACGATTTTTTGTGAAGCTTCTAATGACGTATATGTCACATCATCGTTGATACCAATTGTAAATCTATTTTTGGGCTGTTCTTTCATAAGGTTTTCATAAACAGCAAGTATTTGTGTAGGTGTAGTATCCTTGGAGCCAAGACCGTATCTTCCTCCAATTATCATTGGCGCATTTGGCATTTCATAGAACATTGTTCTAATATCTTGATAAAGAGGTTCTCCAATAGAACCCGGCTCTTTAGTCCTATCCAATACAGCAATTCTCTTTACAGTCTTTGGAAGCACATCTAATAAATATTGAGGAGCAAAAGGTCTGTAAAGTCTTACTTTAATGAGTCCGACTTTTTCTCCTTTTTGAAGTAAATAATTGATAGTTTCTTCAACAGTCTCTACAACAGAACCCATTGCTATAATAATATGTTCTGCTTCAGGATGACCAACATAGTTAAATGGCTTATATTCCCTGCCTGTAATTTCGCTGATCTTTTTCATATAGTCAGCAACTATTTCCGGAACAGCTTCATAAAATTTGTTAGAGGCTTCTCTGCCTTGGAAATATATATCCGGATTTTGAGCAGTTCCCCTCGTTACAGGATGTTCCGGACTTAAAGCACTATCTCTGAATCTTTGAACAGCATCCATATCTATAAGCTTTTCAAAATTTTCATAATCAATAAGTTCTACTTTCTGAACTTCATGTGATGTTCTGAACCCATCAAAAAAATGCAGGAAAGGAACTCTTCCTTTTATTGCAGATAAATGTGCGACACCTGCCAAGTCGGCTACTTCTTGTACCGAGCCTGAGGCCAGGAGTGCAAAACCTGTTTGTCTGGTTGCCATTACATCCTGATGGTCTCCGAATATAGACAGCGCATGAGCCGCTATTGCACGTGCACTTACATGAAATACAGCCGGCAATAGTTCACCTGCCATTTTATACATGTTAGGAATCATAAGAAGTAATCCTTGTGATGCAGTAAAAGTAGTCGTCAGGGCACCTGCCTGAAGGGCTCCATGAACAGCTCCTGCAGCGCCCGCCTCTGATTGCAGTTCAGATACTCTTACTTCTTGTCCAAAAATATTTTTATTGCCATAGGCTGCCCATTCATCAACGTTTTCCGCCATGGGCGAAGATGGAGTTATTGGATATATAGCTGCTACATCAGTAAATGCATATGATGCATATGCTGCAGCTGCATTACCATCCATTGTCTTCATTTTTTTAGCCATTATAATCCTCCTTTTCTGTAATCCCCATACACTAGTTTCTGTAATTATTTTTAAAAGCATACAATACTCTCATACAGACATCTTATGTATATACTCTAATATAAAATTATAGATATATTATTAGGAAAAAAACAATTTATCAATAGGAAGTTAACAAGTATACAATATACTTTGTTTTTTTGTGAGTTTTACATGTCTTTTTTAGCAGCCTTTAAAATTAAAGCAGAGAGAGTATTTCTTTATTATGAATACAATATACATACATTATAAAAAAAAAGTCAAGCTTTCGCTTGCAATTACTCAAAATGTTTGTATTTTTTGAATTTTCTTACAATTATTTTTCAGTACAATCTTAAAAAAGTATTTCACGTAAAAATGCCAGCATAGCGATCCCCGGAATACCTAACAGTCCGGTAACCAGTGCTGTAAATGGGTTTGTCGGAATGTAGAAATCAATATAATTTCCGATAAAATTAAGAATCAGGAGGGCTATTCCCCCTATAATTCCATTGATGAATAACTTGACAATTATTTTAATAGGAACAAGCAGAATATATCCTATTACATACAGCAGAATCAAACCGAAAGCATAAGCTAATATAATACTGATTTCTATTCCTAAACCCATACCTCATACCTCATTGATTTTATTACTATATTATATGCAATGAGACAAACAATATGATAGGGAATAGGGGATAGAGGTTAGAGGTCGTTGTTAACCAATAGCTTCTTCGAAGCAATGTAAATATGCACCTGCGGTGCAGTGTAAGTTTGAAAATTAGGATTTAGGATTTAAGTGTATTCTTAAGAAGATGTATTGACAATAAAAAAGTATGGTCATGTTGCACACTTTCCTATAGAATTTAGTTAACCAAAACAAAAATATAAATAGGAAGGTGATACACATGACCAAGGA
>JAAYPU010000135.1 GCA_012519645.1 Clostridiales bacterium
CAGTACATTAGGAGGTCTTGCAATAATGCGCGGCAATATCGCGCCCGACAGTGGTGTTGCCAAGCCTGCGGCGATCGCAGAGGAAGCACGCCAATTTACGGGAACAGCAGTGTGCTTTGATTGTGAGCACGACTGTATAGAAGCGATAAAGGCAAGAAAGATTAATGCCGGTGACGTTATCGTTATCAGATATGAGGGACCAAAAGGAGGACCCGGCATGAGGGAGATGTACCTGCCATTGAAAATGCTTTATGGTCAGGGATTGAACAAAACAACTGCTTTAATTACAGACGTGAGATTTTCAGGTACGAATAACGGATGCTTTGTAGGGCACATTTCACCGGAAGCTGCCGCAGGAGGACCAATTGCATTAATAAAGGATGGAGACAAAATAACAATAGATGTTATTAATAAGAAATTGGAGCTTCATGTAAGTGATGATGAATTAGAAAAAAGAAGATCGGAATGGAAATATACTCCCAAAACAAATATTACCGGCTATCTTGCTCGCTATGCAAAAATGGTGCAATCTGCAAGCGAAGGCGCCATATTGAAATAGAGCTTGAATCAATATAAAGCCTTCAAGTATTATTCTCTCTTAGACAGAGGCTGATGGTAAACCATCAGCCTCTTTGTTTTGTAATAAATCTGACGAATAAATAATCTATAAGATATTGAAAAACGAAACACCGTGTGCTATTATAGGTAAGTACGAAAAATTTAAATAACGGGATGTAGCGCAGCTTGGTAGCGCGTACGGTTCGGGACCGTAAGGCCGCAGGTTCGAATCCTGTCATCCCGACCATCAAACAGCTAATATTATATTATAAGAGTTCAATTATTGCAGCCGATTTTTATCGACTGCAATTTGTTTAGGAGGTAATATAATGAGATTGAAAAAAGAAGACGCAATTCTTGTTATTGTTGATTATCAGGAGAAACTGATGCCTGCCATAAAAGATAATGAAGAAATATCAAGATCGGCGGAAATATTGATAAAAGGCTGTAAGGTTATGGGTGTTCCCATACTCGTTACCCAGCAATATACCAAAGGACTCGGAGAAACCATTCCGTCTATACAAGAAGCGATAGGAGTTCATACGGCTATAGAAAAAACTTCTTTCAGCTGTTGCGGTGAAACGGTATTTAGTGAACGTTTGATCGAAATGCAGCAGAAATCCGTTATAATTGCCGGAGTAGAAGCGCATATTTGTGTTCAGCAGACAGTGTTAGACCTTTTGGAAAAAGGATACAAAGTATTCTTGGCAGCAGATTGCATAGGTTCCAGAAAAGAAATAGATAAAGAGATTGCCATTAGACGCATGGAAAACAGCGGTGCTGTCGTGATAACCTGCGAAGCCGTTCTCTTTGAGCTTTGCGGAGGCGCAAAAGCAGAAGGATTTAAGGAAATATCGAAATTGGTAAAGTAGGAGCAATAGTTGAGCATTAGCAATTGATTTAAGATTTATGATTTAAGATTTAAGATTTGTGGAAGAAATTTGCATGAGTAAATTTCCGCCTTATCTTTCAGTTGGCAGTAGAAATCTATGAATAAAATTCATGATTTCCTTGCATAAGTTCGCCAACTATTTGCTTCACAAATAGGGCGAGCTAAGAGCAGTAGAAATCTATAACGTTTCGTAACCGAAACTCCTACGCAAGCAAAGATTGCTACGCTGTCCGTTTTTCCAATACAGCTCA
>JAAYPU010000136.1 GCA_012519645.1 Clostridiales bacterium
ATCTATTAAAAGATTAATTAATAATTAAAATTTATTATTATTTTTATATGTTTTATCGGAATCCCTTACCACAAAAAATCATTCACTCGACTCTCCGTCTATGCTTGTAATAACGGCCGTAAGCTTTTCAAAGGGCCGGTATTTAACATCTATATTAGTCCAGTCGCCGAACAGTGAGCTGTCACGGTCAATTAAATGATCAAGAAGGTGTGGTCCGTTGATATGGCTGCCTTCATCAACCTCAATATCCAGATTGTTAACCTTAACTATAAAATTTTGCCGACATAACTCGGCCACAGACTCATAAATCTTCTCAATTAAATGCGTATCATGCATGTTCGGCTTCCTCCTTCATTTTAATAATCGCATCGAACACATTATTGCAGATGCTGTCAAATCTCTTCCTAAGAGCATCACTAAGTTCAAAACCGAACTCGATTTTGTCAGCTTCGATACCTATGAAATAACCTCTTATATTCGGATAATTCAATGAAAGGGCATCGATAAGGCTAAAATCATGTTGAGAGTGAAGTTTTACATGGCTTTTCATGGCATCAAACAAAGATAAAATTTCAATATTTCCCGGCTCTTTTTCATGAATAACCGCATCTATTATGACAAGGAAATCATCAGCTCTGATTTCACTAATGCAATATTGTACATCGGTTTCTCCAATCAAGACTTTTATATTATGTTTATTAAGGTTATCCCGGATTTTCTCTGCAATTCTTACACCAATCCTGTCATCGGTCATTATAAGGCTTCCGATACCTATTACAAGCATTCTATTCATGGCACCACCTTGGTTGTTTTCACAAGGTTACCCTTACAATAAACATGGGTCGCACAGGACACACAAGGGTCAAAAGAACGGATTATTCTTCCCAACTCAACCGGGCTATCAGTGTCATTGATAAAAGTGCCAACAAGTGCTTCTTCACAAGGTCCCGGCAGATTATCACGACCTCGTGATGAAAGGTTCCACGTTGAGGGAGTAATAATTTGATAAAGAGAAATTAGTCCATTTTCAATCTTTATCCAGTGTCCCAATGCGCCCCTGGTTGTATCAGTTAAACCCGCTCCATAAGCGTCCTGTGGGATTTCATATTCTTTTTGTACATCAACGCCCGGAATCAGATTATTTAGTAGCGTCAGGATAATATCAGTTAGCTTTTTCGCTTCTAAGACTCTTGCCAGCGTTCGATCCATTGTTGATATTCCGTCTCGGTATCCGCCGCACAACCACATCCGTGCAAGAGGACCTACCTCAAAAGGCAAGCCTTCATATCTGGGCGCTTTTACCCAGGAATAAGCCTCAGGTTTATTAATGTCAGGTTCAGTTACTGATTCAAATTGTTTACTGGTTTCGCTTTGTGCTGTATACCATGATGAATGAATATTCTCTGTAATTTTATCGGGGTTAAAAGCCCTAATAGAGCCATTGCTATATACAAGAGGATTAACATATAGGGTGCCAAGACTTTCATATCTGTCAAAGCAACCATAGCTTAGAAGATTACCATATCCCCTTCCATTGTAAAAATAATCCTTGTAATAATCGGCAATTGTATTAGCATCGGGAATCATTGTGCCTATTATGAACTCTCTTATTTTATATGTAATTATTTTCAGGCTTTCTATATTATCCCTTGAAGCCTGAGTCGTTGCTCCTCCAATGAACACTCCATGATTATGAGGTGCTTTCCCACCTAAGATAGCCAGCATTTCATGGGCATTTCGACTAATTTCAAGAGAATCAAAATAATGCTGTACTATTAGGTCATTTTTAGTCTTTGGCAGTCTGAAATCATTATGATCAGTCTCAAATAAAGTATTTCCCTCAGGTAGCCTGATAAAATCCGGTAGAGTGTATTGATAAAAATGGCGGATATGATTTTGCAGAAATTCGCACGCATGAATAACATCCCTAAGATACCTGCCTTGCTGGGAAACTATAATTCCTAACGCATCTTCTAGTGCCAGGGAGGATGCAATAGAGTGTGCCGTCGAACAAATACCGCATATTCGTTGAGTAAAATATACAGCGTCAAATGGGTTTCGGCCTTCAAGCATTTTTTCAAAGCCTCTAAAAAGCAAACCCTCGGTTTTCGCATTCCTTTTGATTGATTAAATTTATAGCCTTATTTACAAGCACTGAGGCTGTTTCCAGCCTCATCTGTATGGGAGTGCAATTATTATTCACTTGATTCATCATGCCATTTTCCCAACCACCTTTAAACTGCTAAGAATAGGTTGACCGGCATGACAGGACGCAAATTCATTTGTTAAATCCCTGCCTGCGATCAAACCGAAATGTGTTGCTGCGGCCCAAGCCGCATTATTTGTAACATCGTATACTGTTCCGTTTACCGCCACATATGCCGGGTTTCCGTCTTTACCGTTATAACGGGCCAATTCGGCGGGTGTGAACACTTTTTCAGAATTGTAAGCTGAGTTGTTGCCTCCGGTATTGGCGCTATTTTGTACTCCTTTAATTAACATTGACAGATTGGTCATATTTTTTCTTAGCCGGTTTAAAAGCATATTTTTTGTACAGGAATTACAGGTTGTATATAAGCGGTCAATGGTATCGTTTATTTCATTAATGCTAAGTGTTATCATTTTCATAAATATACCGTAGTTGTCCATGTCTATTGCTCCTAAAATATATATTCAGTTTCAATACAGTATATTCTTTTAAGAGATTGATGTTTTTTTCTAGTTTTGAAACAAACAGACACATACAAAGAAATAGTTTCACTTAATTACTATTACTTTAACGCCGGTTGTTGTATGAGAAATTATAGAGCCTTATGCGGGGAATGGTTATTTTTAGGAAGTAGCAAATCTTATATTATACTGCTGGAAAGCCGGTTTATGAACACATCTATGTTGGTATATATAAATTAATATACATTTTGTGCGATATAAATGCAAAGCATGTTGCCCTTGAAAGAATTGCTCTAGCGTGGGTAGAAGCTATAGAAAATCAACCCGTCACTGGTTTTTATAATACTACTCCAACTAATTTTTTGGAATTTTATAAGGTCAATCATTACTTTTGACGATATATCTAGTAATTAGGTAATTGCGAAACTCTTGAAAAAAAGAGAGCCATAAATACCAAATTATAGTAAAGGTGCGGACGCAGACGCATCATTGAACATTGAAAAATGAATAACGACAAACAAAAGCTGTGGATAACTATCCTGATTCAGAATGAATGCATGAAGAAATAAACCCATATAAGGGTGCCTGCAGAAATCTGTATAACTTATTTAAAT
>JAAYPU010000137.1 GCA_012519645.1 Clostridiales bacterium
ACCAGCTGGGAGATTATACCTTTGCTATGGCTCAAAAAAGTATAAAAGGTGAAAAACTATCTCAAGAAGATGTAAATAATCTGCAAAAACTTTATGAATATGCGCTGGATCTAACTTCAATGCTGAGAGAAATTAAAGAAGATGCAGTTGGAGAAAAGGTTTGGACGGACAATCTGAAAAGAAAACGTGTTTTTAAACTGTTTAGACAACAAGCAGAGTCCGAAGGAGATGAAAGTCCGCTTCAAGCACAATTTAGCCAATTTGAAGAACGGTTGAACGATTATCCGGAACTGATTTATGACGGTCCTTTTTCGGAGCATGTTTTAAAAGATGAACAAGCAAAGCTTCAGGGAGAAAAAATCACTATAGAACAAGCAGAGGAAAAGGCGCGCGCTTTTATCGGAAATGATAAAATTGAAAGCTTGGAGAGGCTTGAAAGTACAAAAGGAGACATTGTGACTTTTAATTTTACCGTAAAGGTGCAAGGCTATGAAGAACAGGTTTATGTTCAAATAACAGAAATAAAAGGGTATACGGTATATGTGTTGAATAACAGGAATATTGAAAAGGCTAATTTTTCACGAAAACAAGCGATTGAAACTGCAGACAAGTTTTTAAAGGAAAAGGGATATGAAAATATGATGCCTACATATTCTTTAAAAACAGACAACACGGTTTTAATAAACTATGCTTCTGTTCAAGACGGAGTAGTCATGTACCCGGATCTAATCAAGGTAAAAGTGGCTTTAGACAATGGAGATATAGTTGGTTTTGATTCGGCTCATTATCTTACATTAAATCATCAGAGAGAAATTCACCCTCCAAGCCTTACCCCTCAAGAAGCAAAACAAAGAGTAAGCGTCAGGGCAACCATAGAAGAAGAGCCTCAGCTTTGTTATATTCCTACGGAGTTTGGGAGCGAAATATATTGTTATGAAATAAAGGTAAACAGAGGTGACGAGCACTTCCTTGTCTATATAAATGCAGATACCGGTGTTGAGGAAAAAATACTGAAAGCAGTAATAAGTGAAAACGGAACGCTTATGATTTGAAATTTAAATTAAGAATTTATAATTTAGAATTAAGAATGATGGAGAGATTTTGCATATAATTGCAAAATCTTTTTTTATTTAGTTCTACATCATAGTATACTTAATGATATAATATCTGTATTGAGTTGAATGATGCTTCGCATCAGTTTATAGAGTATGGATGTCATTGCGAGCGCAACGTGGCAATCTTTACAAGATAATAGATAAAAAATAACAGATAACAGTTAAGGAAGGAATTTGACTAAAGTCAAATTCCCACATTCAATCATAAATCTTAAATCATAATTCTTAATTATGGTTTGATTCATCAAACCATTAAGGGGGTATTAGTATGACAAAAAAAATGAAAGTAGGAATCATCTTTGGCGGAAAGTCAGGTGAGCATGATGTTTCACTGATGTCTGCGGCATCCGTCATAAATGCTATAGATAAAGAAAAATATGATATTTTTTGTATAGGTATTACGAAGCAGGGAGAATGGCTTGTGTATGAGGGAGATACAGAAAATATTGAAAATGGGACATGGGAGGATATCGCACGAAGATTGCTTGATAATAATCCTGATAAATATGAGCTTTCAGTAGCATGGACCCGTGGCATAAAAGATAAAGCAGATAT
>JAAYPU010000138.1 GCA_012519645.1 Clostridiales bacterium
AGATAGCTGAACATTCATAT
Source organism: Clostridiales bacterium (assembly GCA_012519645.1). GTDB lineage: Bacteria > Bacillota > Clostridia > Peptostreptococcales > JAAYPU01 > JAAYPU01. Next base: position 21 of record JAAYPU010000138.1, read on the forward strand.
CGTCTTGAATATCCTCAAGTGTTTCATAAGGTATATCTTCTTCAAGAACACGGGCTATAGCTGCTGCAACCTCCCAATTTTCATACGGCAGATAGGATTCTATCGACGATTTTTCTATCCTTAGCATACGTCTCTCAGTATTGGTAAAGGTTCCTGAAACCTCTGCCGAAAATAATGCAGGGAATACAACATCTGCTTTTTTAGCTGTTTCAGTCAGATGGGTGTCCTGAACCATGATAAATTCCAAATGACTGAGGTCTGCATCCGTATCCTCGCCGAAAATGAGCAGTGCCTTAAAATCTTTTATTGCTTCGGCACCTTTAGTAATGCCCAAATCCACAAGTCCCTGACTGTTATTTTTTGATTTTATCTGCAAAATACCGTTTCGCGGACTGCCGATATGTCCTGAAATAACTGCAATATCTGCAATAAGGGTCGCTGCTTCAGCAGTAGCAAAATTTTGTCCGAAAACGATCATCGCTTTCTTTACGGACATATATCTATCGGCAATTTCTTTCGCCGCATCGCTTACGATAATATTTTTTAAGCTATCCTTGAACTCTTCGAAACCATCGGCCTGAGCAGGAATCAGCCCTGCGTCGATCAATGCTTTTGCAATTTCCTTTAAGAAAGCTACATCGTTTTCAGGTGATACGAAGATCTCTGCTCCATGGATCGGTATTTCCTTTGGATTTACAACAATAAGCTTTGCTCCGTTCTTTACTGCCTGACGGATTTTCAGCATTGCAACCGGATTATCCTTAGGTGACCATCCAATAACCAAAATCAATTCAGCAGCCATAAGTTCATCCATTGTATTCGGTGATGCATCTATTCCCAACACTTCTTTGAGTCCGCTTTTTCTGTTATTAAAGCTGAAAATATTTGCGCCGAGCACTTCTGCAAGCTCTTTTACTACATAAGCTTCTTCATTTGTATATCTGTCAGATATGGATACACCTACTTTATCTCTGCCATTTTTTATAAATAAGCTTTGCACCTTCTTTGCTGTTTGAACGAATGCCTCTTCCCATGTCACCTCAACAAACTGACCACCTTTTTTAATTAAAGGCTGTGTCAATCGTCCTTCCTTTGTGCCCATGTCAAATCCAAATCTGCCTTTTCCGCAAAGAAGTCCATTATTGATCACACCTTCTTTATCCGGCAATGCACGCAGTAAAGTATTGCCGACAGAGGTAAGCTTGATGCTGCAGCCTACTGAACAAAATGCACAGGTAGTATTTACACTTTCTTCTTTAACAGGTACAGGTTTCGGTATATGAAGTCTTTCCCCTAATGCTCCCGTTGGACATACACTGATACATTGACCGCATGAAACACATCCTGATTCCAGTAATGGCTCTTCCATAGAAGGCTTTACTACAGTATCAAACCCGCGTTTCACAAATCCTAATGCTGTTATTCCCATAACCTCATCACAAATACGCACGCATAATCCGCATAATATGCATTTGTTAGGGTCACGCATTATAAATGGATGATCATCTTCAAATTCCACTTTATTAACCTTACCTGATATTCTTTCAGGCTGTACCCCATATTCATTGGCAAATTTTATTAAATTGCATTCGAAGTAATCATGACAACCGCATTCCAAACATCTTATTGCATCTTCTTTTGCCTCTTCTTCCGTAAAGCCTTTCATTATTTCTTCAAAGTTTGTTTTTCTATCGTCCGGGTTGAGATGCTCCATATGTGAACGGCATCTTCTTTCCCTGTCCTCGAAATCTTCAGGAGTTAAATCATCTCTCTCCACTAAAAACGGTTTTTCATATTTGATTCTTTCCCCTGCCAAATAAGCATTGATTACTTGAGCTGCCTTTTTTGCGTCCCCAATTGCTTCAATGGCAATAGATATTTTATCATTTAAGCAATCTCCTCCTGCAAAGACACCGTCCAGATTTGTCATAAATGTCTGCGGATCTCCGGCAATGCCATTCCATTTTGTCAGCTCAAGGCCGTCAAACCCTGCCGGGTTGACTTCCTGACCTATTGCAATAATAACATTGTCAAGCTCAAGGATCTCTTCCTCTCCTTCGATAGGAACAGGTCTCCTTCTGCCGCTTTTATCCGGCTCACCTAATTTCATTTTCTGCAATCGTATTTTCTGTACTTTTCCGTCTGTATCTCCCAATATTTCAATCGGGTTCGTCAGATATTTAAAAATTACGCCTTCTTCTTCCGCTTCCTGTATTTCGATCTCTTCTGCAGGCATTTCTTCCCTTGTGCGTCGATATATATTATAAACTTCTTTTACACCTAATCTCACAGCCGTTCTGCAGGCATCCATTGCAGTGTTTCCACCGCCTACCACAGCTACTTTTTCTCCTAATTTTATCTCATGATTACAAACGACTTTTTCCAAGAAGTCAATTCCGCCGAATACACCGTCCAGATTCTCTCCTTCACACCTCAATGCAGTACTTTTCCATGCACCAATTGCAACAAATACTGCATCAAAATCATTTCTTATTTTTTCAAAGGAAATGTCTCTGCCGACTCTCACATTATTAATAAGCTCAACACCCATATCCTGAATGGTATACACTTCTTCATCCAATACAGACTTGGGCAGTCTGTATTCAGGGATACCATACCTTAACATACCGCCCATTTGCGGCATCGCTTCATAAACAGTAACGTCATGGCCTTCCATACGCAGGAAATAAGCTGCGGAAAGTCCTCCCGGGCCGCCGCCGATAACAGCTACCCGTTTGCCTGTAAAAGGCTTAATATCCGGCAAAAATGGTTCGCCGGCCAAGTCGATATCAGCTGCAAATCTTTTTAAATTTAAAATTGAAATAGGCTCATCTACCAGCTTCCTTCTGCAGGCATCTTCACACGGATGCGGACAAACACGACCAATGGATGCCGGAAGTGGAATCTTATCCTTTATGAGTTCTAAAGCAGCCTCATACTCCCCATTTGCAATTAATCCCACATATCCCTGGCAGTCTGTCTCTGCAGGACATGCAAGCATACAAGGAGGTCTGCAATCACCGATGTGATTTGTAAGAAGAAGCTCCAAATTTGTTTTTCTGGACTCTTTCACTCGATGAGTATCCGTCTTTATGATCATTCCATCTGAAATCTCAGTGGCGCAAGCCTTGAAAAGCTTAGGAGAACCTTCGATCTCCACCATACATAAGCCGCAGCCGCCATAAATCTCCATTCTTTCATCATAGCAAAAGGTTGGGATATAAATATTGTTTTCTTTAGCTACTTCTAAAATTGTCTGTGAGCTAAAGCCTGTCAATTCTTTTCCATTTATATTTACTCTCAGTTTTTTCAATTTTTTCACCTCTTTCCCCTAATCTACTAAAACTGCATCAAATCTGCATACTTCATAACATTTACCGCATTTGATACATTTTTCATTATCTATCTTGTGAGGCTTTTTGACTTCGCCGGCAATTGCATTTACCGGACATTTTCTTGCACAAAGTGTACATCCCGTACATTTCTCTTCAATAATAGTATAAGTAAGAAGAGGCTTGCAGGATTTTGCAGTACATTTTTTGTTATAGATATGGTCCTCATATTCATTTCTGAAATACTTAAGAGTAGTAAGCACCGGATTAGGAGCTGTCTGACCAAGCCCGCACATAGAGCCTTCCATGATTTTATGTGACAATTCTTCCAAAAGCTCTATATCTCCGTCTCTGCCTTCTCCTTGAGTTATTCTCTCTAATATTTCCAGCATTCGCAAGGTACCTATTCGACAATAATTACACTTTCCACATGATTCTTTTCTGGTGAATTCCAGGAAAAATCTTGCCATATCCACCATACATGTGTTTTCATCCATAACTACCATACCACCGGAACCCATAATAGCGCCGGTTTTGGTAATAGATTCATAATCTACAGGCGTATCTATCAAGCTCTTAGGAATACATCCTCCTGATGGTCCTCCCATCTGGACGGCTTTAAATTCTTTGTTTCCTTTGATACCGCCTCCGATATCATAAATAACCTCTCTTAGAGTCAATCCCATAGGTATTTCAACAAGACCGCCTTTTTTGATTTTACCTGTCAATGCAAATACTTTTGTACCTTTGCTTTTTTCAGTTCCCATTGCCGCAAAGGCATTTCCGCCGTTGACAATGATCCATGACACATTTGCATATGTCTCAACATTGTTAATATTAGTTGGTTTTTGCCAATAGCCTTTTTGAGCCGGAAATGGAGGCTTCAATCTCGGCATACCTCTCTCGCCTTCCAAAGAAGCTATGAGCGCCGTTTCTTCGCCGCATACAAAAGCTCCGGCTCCGGCCTTGATTCTTAAATCAAAGTCAAAACCTGAATTCAGAATATTTTTACCTAAAAGGCCTTTTTCTCTTGCCTGTTCTATTGCATTTTGTAGTCGTTTGATAGCCAGGGGATATTCTGCCCTGACATATACAATACCCTCTATGGCACCCATGGCATATCCGCCGATAATCAT
>JAAYPU010000139.1 GCA_012519645.1 Clostridiales bacterium
GTCATAGTATTCGAAAGTCGGCGTTAAAATTTGCTGATAACCATAGCTTTTGAACACTTCCTTGATCTTTGTCTGAACAAGCTCTTTCTTTTCGTACTGAATGACGTTGATATCTTCGACTCCTTCGGGAATAAATTTTCTTTTATTTACCATAAGGCACCCTCTCACTTCATCACTTTATTGCGCTAAATCAGTATAGCATTTTGAGTAATTATTGTCAAGAGTTTTAAAAATATAATATAAATTTTACTTAATGCCAAAAAAGATTTAAACTATAATAGTACGTTGAGAAAATTTTAATTATAAAATTTTCTCAAATTAAGAGTTAAGAATTAAAAATTAAGAGTTATTGTGCGAAATATTGCAAAAACAAACTTTAAGACAGAGCCATAGGAGGTGTTTTTATGTACGACTACCACATGCATACATCATTTTCAGCAGACAGCACTGCAAGCATGGAAGAAATGATAGAGTCCGCCATTAAGAAAGGTTTTAAAGAAATTGCCATTACTGATCATATAGATTATGATTATCCGGATCTGCAGATAGATTTTTCTTTGGATTTCGAAAACTATCATAATGCCCTCGAAAAAAATGCACAAAAATACAAAAATCAGATTCGTGTTGTAAAGGGTCTGGAAATGGGTATTCAAAAGCATATTCTAAACGAATGTATGGCTGCTGCTAATGAATATCCGTATGATTTTATAATTGCTTCCGTTCATGCTGCCGAAAAGAAGGATCTTGATACAGGCGCTTATTTTGAAAACAAAAGCCCATATCAGTCTTATATCGACTACTATACATATGTATATGACTGCCTTAAAGAATTTAAGGACTACAGCGTTACAGGACATCTCAGCCTTATAGACCGGTATAAAAAATACATATCTGAGCCTGTTGCATATAACGTCTATAGTGATATCGTCGAAGAAATATTCAAATTGATTATTAATGACGGAAAAGGTATTGAGTTGAATGCTTCATGCTATAGATACAACACTGAAGAACTTATGCCTTCCATAGAAATGTTAAAGCTGTATAAAGAATTATCAGGAGAAATAATCACCGTAGGTTCCGATGCCCATTCTCCTGAATATATTGGATATAAGTTTGACTATATATACGATTTACTTAGCAATATAGGCTTTAAATATATAGCAACTTTCAACAATATGAAGGTTGATTTTGTAAAATTGTAAACAAAAAAATACTACCCGGAATGCCGTTAGGCTAACCAATTCACACCCTCACAATGAATAGGTGGATGTTCTGTTTCCTGTTTCTGACGTCCGCTCTGAAGCGGCATGTCATCCGCAGAAAAACTCCGAACTACCGGATGCAAACTGTAGGTTGAATTAAATAACCTTTAACGAACACTCCAGGACAAATTATATCTTTTTCCTTTATATATTGATAATATCACATTTTTAAATTATGTCTATATTGAAAATTAAAGAAATGCAGGTATTTTCATGCAATGAACACCTGTATTCTTTATTTTTTTTGCTTCTTTTAAATATTTTTTAAAAAATTGCCTTCTTGATTCTGATAAGTGACTTCAGCATAAAATTTCCTCTTGAAAAAGAACGTATGTTCTTATATGATAGAGAAAAGAGAATATTATCAGATAAAATATGCAGGATGTCAGATGCGAAACAAACCAACTGTTTTGATAATCCTGTCGAGGAAGGGATATATATGATCATATTTCACATAGATGCAAACTCGGCATATTTAAGCTGGGAAGCCGCATATAGAATACAGAATGGCGCTTCTGTAGATTTACGGGAAATTCCAAGTGTCGTTGGAGGAAATGAAAAGCAGAGACATGGCATTGTTTTGGCTAAATCTATTCCGTCCAAAAAATATGGTATTCAGACAGGAGAAAGCTTATATTCTGCCCGGCAAAAATGTCCGGATTTAGTCGTTGTTCCTCCTAATTACGATTTGTATATCAAATGCAGTGATGCTATGTATCAAATACTATGCGAATATTCCCCCATCGTCCAAAGATTCTCCGTAGATGAATGTTTTTTAGACTACACGGATTCAGAGAAAAGATTTGGAGACCCTGTTCAGGCAGCTTTTACAATAAAGGAACGCATAAAAAAAGAGCTTGGATTTACAGTTAATATAGGTGTCTCAACAAATAAAATATTGGCAAAAATGGCATCGGAATTTAAAAAACCGGATAAACTTCACACCCTGTTTCCTGATGAAATGAAAGATAAACTTTGGCCCTTACCTGTTGAAGACCTCTTTATGGTAGGAAGAGCCACAACTCAAAAACTTAAAAAAAATAAATATTAATACCATTGGTGAATTAGCACATGCAAATCCCCATTACCTAAAAACCATGTTGAAAAGCCATGGACTCCTTGTCTGGCAGTACGCGAATGGATTAGATGATTCAAAAGTAAAAATAAGCGGTGAAATATTGCAAAAAGGATTAGGGAACAGTACCACCACTGCCTTTGATGTCACCACGAAAAAAGAAGCGCTCATGGTACTGTTGTCCTTAACGGAGCGTACAGCTATGAGACTGCGCTCTCTTGGCTACCTCTGCTCCCTTATTTCTGTTTCTCTGAGGTCCAGCCATTTTGAGTGGTATTCTCATCAAAAAAAATTGAGGACATATACCAATTCGACCTCGGAAATATTCAGCTATATAACAGATTTATTTGAAGAAGTATGGAAAGGCGAACCTTTGAGAAATCTTGGCGTTAGATTCTCTGATTTTTCTACAGATGAATACGCTCAGCTTTCATTCTTTGATTCAAAAGAAAAGTTAAAGAACCAAAAATTAGACGGTGCTATAGATAAAATACGCCTTAAATATGGAGATGGAGCTATTGTGCGAAGTGTTTTTTTGCATAGTGGGATAAACCCTATTCAAGGCGGTGTCAATGACGGCGAATATCCTATGATGACCAGCATTTTATAATACTGTGGAGGTGCGATTATGAAGATATTATCACAGCCTATAGAAGCAGCTGTATGGTTTAAAGATAAAAAAATCCCCGAGCCCATTAAATTTAGATTTAAGGACAGCAGTGATTCTGTTTCCGTGATTAAAATAAATAAAATATTCGAATGCAGAGAAGAAAAAATTGCCGGTATACGTTCTTATGTCTACTGCTGCCAAAGCATCATAGACGACCGGGAGAAAATATATGAGCTGAAATATTTTATTGATGAATGCAGATGGGTGCTTTATAAAATTTAAAAGCACTCTGCTGCTGAGCATTTTCTTCTATACAAGCTCATCAAAGCCGATTGCTTCTATTTTTATGTCGGCAGAATTGCTTTGATTATCCAGATTTTTAATCATCATATAAGGTCTGTAATCATATATATTTTTCTTGTAATATGTAAAACAATCTGCCAATATTGCTTCATTTGTTTCGTGAATGACCATGAGCCTTCCTTGGCTGATATATAATAATACATCTTTGATAATCATTAAAGTATTTATAAACTCTTCAATGTCGTTATTTAAGCTCCAATATATTTTGCGGACCTCGACCTTCTGCCCCATATCATAATAAAGAATGAGATTTCCTTTTACCTCTATGATCTTTCCTCCTTCTGCCCTCACCTCTTCATAAATACGTTCGGCCAGGTAGTTTGTATGAACCGCTCTAAAGGGAGCAGCAGCAAAAGAAGCATCATCTGTAAATAAAGAAATGAAAACTTTCTTTGACAGGTTATCTTCTGCAAGCTTTTTTAATACTGCTTTATCATTTGAACCTGACAAAGAATATGCTGCTGTGTCTATTGTCGTATTGTATTGACATGATACAAAGGTATATCCGAAAGGTCTGTAATATCGTTCATCAGCGGGTAATAATATCAGATATCTGATA
>JAAYPU010000140.1 GCA_012519645.1 Clostridiales bacterium
ATTTAAAAAAATAATTCCTGATGAACGATTCGAGCAAAATATTAATAGAGCTGCAAAAAACGCTTTTATAAGTTCGTTGATCATATTTCCAATAGTGACTGTTTCTTCTGCCTTTGTGAAAAATCCTCTCATATATGCTTTTGGCTATAGTATAAATTTTGCAGTACTCGTTTTTGTTTTTGCAATATCACTGTCATTATACGATAATTAGAGGATGTGATAAGAATGACGCTTGTAACAAAAATAAAAGAATATAGAGTTAAAAAAGACATAACTCAAGGCGAGCTGGCAGAAGCGGTTGGGGTAAGAAGGGAAACAATAACGCATCTTGAGAATGGCAAGTATAATCCGTCCTTAAAACTGGCTTTTGATATAGCAAAAGTACTTGATGCTTCTGTGGAAGAGCTGTTTAAGTATGAAGATTGACAGCAGTGATCTACAGCATCATATACCCCCTAAAGCATAAGGTTAAGTAGTTTCCTAATAAATATTATAAATATGCTTTGATTATTGATAATACACATTAAATAGAGGGTATATAGAATATATAATCGAAAATATAGGAAGACTATCTAATAAAAAGGCAAGCATAGGAGGTATTTATTTGAAGCGTTTTATATCATTATTTATGATAATGTTTATTATTTTTGGAATGTTATTAACAGGCTGTGCCGGTACAAAAAGTCCGGATTCGGAACAAAAACCGCCGCAGGAAAATCCGGCTGATCAAAGCATTTCGGAGTATTTTCCTCATACGGTGGGAAGCACTTGGAAATACAAAGGGGAAGGAAATGAATATGCAGCATTTATTCGAGAGGTTCTTTATGCTGATGGGGATAAAGCTCAGATGCAGGATAACAACGGAGGAACTATCAGCCAATCCGTGTACAGAATAACAGATAATGAAATAATTCGAACATTTTTTCAAGGTGAAGAATATGAAGAGAAAAATTTTATTGATGAAGAACCCAATGACAACACAGTGATTTTAAAGAAGCCTTTAAAAACGGGTGAAGAATGGCAGGAGCCAAACGGAATAAGAGAGATCATAGATACTAATTCCACAGTTGAAACCCCTGCAGGTAAATTTGAAGGCTGTATAAAAATTGAAATAGATACACAAGGATCTGTGATGTTTGAATACTATAAGGCGGGGGTAGGCTTAGTAAAGAGAGAATTTATATTCGGGGATACAAAAATTACTTCTTCTTTGGAGGAGTTTACTATAAAAAAATGAGGAAATTTCATAACTGAAATTTCCTCATTTTTACTTTGATGAGATTTCTTATAGGGTGCGTGTTTTCGGAGCAATAATAAATTCCTTAATATTGATACTTTGATATAAAAGATGATAAAATTAATATGAGCTTATATTAAAAATTTATAATAAGCGGAGGGGTTTATGAAAAATTTATTGTTTCAATATTCAATACCCACAAAAAGTAAACAAGAGTTTATTGACATTACGGAGTTTATTTCACAGTCAATCAATGAATCAGGTGTAAAAAATGGTCACGTCCTTATCTATTGCCCCCATACGACAGCGGGGATCACTATCAATGAAAACGCAGACCCTAATGTTATTGAAGACATGATTAATGCCCTGGATAATGTTTTTCCTATCGATGGGAATTACAAGCATATTGAAGGAAACGCGCACGCTCATCTCAAATCTTCTTTTATTGGCTCAGAGAAATCGATTATCATTTTAGAGGGAGAACCTTTATTAGGAACATGGCAAAGTGTATATTTCTGTGAATTTGATGGTCCCAGAAGCAGAAAGCTGTTTATAAAAATTATGAAGGATTGATTATCATTATCTCGGAGTCTATTTTTCATTCTTGCATATTTTCATAATTGATATTTTTCAAAGATTATAAAAAAGTAAAAAATATCTAATAAAAAACGACCCTTTATTTTGCCCAAAATAAAGAAAAAAACATTAAGGTAATATCTTATGTAGGACAAAAACTATTTTGGCGATATAAGTAAAAATATTCGGTAATATTTTGAGCCGGAAAATTTTATTTATTTGAAAAGCGTCGAAACAAGTGATAGAATGTTTTTACAATAATTTGAATGAGGTGGGTGCATGCGTAATAATTTTGAGAGTTTAAGTGAGCTGCAGATCGATGTTTTGCGTGAGATTGGTAATATAGGTGCCGGAAATGCCGCAACGACACTTTCTACGATGTTAGCAAAAAAAGTAGATATGACGGTTCCTCATGTAAGAATAGTAGATATACAAGAGATCGCGAATATATTAGGCGGGCCGGAGAATCAAGTTGTCGGTATTCTTTTTATGCTTTCTGAAGATATTGACGGAATGATGATGTTTATATTAGAACAAAAATTTGCGCATCTGATAATTAATAACCTTATGGGCAGAAATCTTGAAAGCTTTTTGCAATTTGAAGAAATAGACCTTTCGGCTTTAAAAGAGATAGGCAATATTATGGCAGGGGCCTATGTAAATGCCATATCAGGTTTAACGAATCTTTCTATTTATTTGTCTGTTCCAAGCATTGCAATCGATATGGCAGGTGCAATTTTAAGTGTTCCGGCTATAGAATTCGGCAAGGTCGGAGATAAGGTCTTATTTATCGAAGAAGAGTTTATAGGTGACGACGAAAATGTCAGCAGTTATTTGATTTTAATTCCTGAAATGAATTCATTGCACAAAATATTAAAAATACTAGGAGTAGAAATATGAGCAAATCCATCATCATAGGGATATCAGATTTAAACATAGCATTATCTCCAGATGTGCTTATTACATATGCTTTGGGGTCATGTGTCGGAATTGCCTTATACGATCAAGCTGTAAAAGTAGCGGGACTTGCACATATTATGTTACCCCTGAGTTCAGAGGCTCGCGATAAGAGCAATATAATGAAATTTGCAGATACCGCGACATTAGAGCTGATCAATCAAATGGAAAAGATGGGTGCAAGCCGTCGAAGAATAACAGCAAAGATTGCCGGTGGTGCTCAAATGTTTGCTTTACAGCCAGGTAATGAGGCTTTTAATATAGGAAAGCGGAATGTTATTGCAACCAAGCAGATATTAAATGATTTGAATATCAGAATCATAGCAGAGGATACCGGAATGAATTATGGCAGAACCGTAGAATTTTCAGCAGATACGGGGATGCTTAAAGTAAAAAGTATTGCACATGGTATAAAGGAAATATAAAGAATGGAGTAATTATGAAAATAATGCTCCATTTTCTATAATGATAGCGTTAAATAGAATATTAAATGTATTGATAAGTAGAAATTTAAATAATTATGTAAAAAAATGCGAATAAACAGATAATCAAATAAGAAAGCATCAAAATTTGTAAAATAGTTTTTTTGTTTGACAACTATATATTACAAATTTTTTTATTGCAAAAATATAATATAGAATGAGGAAATTTTTTCGAGTTATATTTTAAAAAAAGGAATAAAAAGTTATGTCGGATATTATCCAATTTATTATTTCCGAAAGTAATTCTGAGAGTATTGAAGATATTAAAAGCATACTTTCTAAAAATATAGATATTAAAATTTTAGATGCTTTTTATAAAACATATTTTAATAAAAACAAAATAATCAGCATTTTCAGCCCAAAAGGCGGCGTCGGCAAGAGCATGCTTGCTGCCAACCTGGCTATTGCAATAAAAAAGATCACAAAGGAAAAAGTGGCCTTATTAGATTTGGACATGCAGTTTGGAGATATTTCATTATTTATGAATAGTTATTCTGAAAGAACATTGCATGATTTGATTTATAACATTGATTATGTGGACAGCCAACAGCTGGAGGAGTATTTAACAGAGCATGAATCAGGAGTCAAAATGTTAGCTGCGCCCCATGAATATCAATACGAAAAAAAAGTTACAAAGGATATAATAGAAAAAGTATTGTGTTTATTTGAAAGCTACAATTTTGTTCTGATAGATACGTCATCAGTTTTAAATGAAATGAATTTATCCGTACTTGAAAACAGTAATCATATATTGTTAATTACAACCTTAGAGCTTACATCCATCAAGAACACAATGACAATGCTAAACATAATGAATAAAAATGATTTTCTTAAAAATAAAATAGATTTTATTCTGAATCGTTATGAAAAATCTTCAGGTATAACCATCGATGATTTAAAAAATATTATAGGAGACAGAAAACTGCATATTATTCCTGAAGATAAAAATTGTGTTATTCACTCCATAAATTCAGGCAAGCCTATTACTATGGATATAAAAAAGGCCGATATATATAAAAGCATAATGAAGATAGGAGAATCCATAGTGAAATCAGATATCAGGGGGATATTGGAAAGGTGGAAGGAGTTCGATGAGAGAGATAAAAAGGCAGCAATGTTTTGACGCGGAATCAAAATCATATGGTTGTCAAACTCATCAAGAAGCTGTTTTGGGTTTGGGTCAGGATTCAAAGCATTCTGACAGTCAGACAATCGAGCAAAATGAAGCGGAAATAAATATAAAGGAAGCAGTGGAAGAAGTAATCGGAAAATGGAATTTAAAAATAACCAAAATGGAAAAGGATGAAATAATTTTACAGATCGCCGAAGAGATGGAAAAGTATAAGTGAAAAAATTTCACAATTGAAATTTTCTCAGATATTTACATAATTATGCAATATAAATTTATTCTTTGGAATTACCCTTTATGAATACAAAAGATAAGGAAAAAGAAAAACCACCAAAAAGCAGCTCATTTATCAAGAGAGTTAACTCTTAATAAATGGGCTGCTTTGCATGATATTAGATGACATGGTGATATAGAAAATATGTAGAAAAGTATCAAAAAAAGTTTAGGCTGAGTTGCTAAACCCAGCCTAAAGATTATTTCTTTTCGTAAGGATTTGAATAAATTGGTTCTTCTGAAATAGGTGAGACAACAGGCGGAACAGCAAATGAAGGCATTTGCATTGGTTGCATGCATTGTACGGGGAAACAGACCACAGGGATACAGCACATATGCTGCATCATCGGACCTTGCTGCATTCCGCCATATGCGTATGGAAGATTTGCATCCTGCATACCACCAATACCATAAGGATTATTCATCATATCCTGCATACCGCCAAAACCATAAGGATTATTCATATCTTGCATTCCTCCATAACCATAGGGGTTTTCCATGTAGGGCATACTTCCTATAGGTTGTGAACCTCCACAATTCTTAGGATAAACCTTTTCCATAAAATGACCCTCCAAATATAGAAATACTTAATCTTTCACTATTAATATACGCAGTATTTTTATGAGTGTGAACGAATCATTTTATATTAAGGAAATTTGTAGAATACAAGCCTTACAACTCAAGCTTTTTCAGCATATCAATGTATTTTCCCATTATTCCAATGTTTACGTAGTACTCTGAAAAATTATCTTTTCTTTTTACATGCAACACATCAGCATCGACCAGCTTTTTTACATGCTGTGAAATTGTTGACTGGGAATAGTCGAAAAACTCAACCAGATCTTTATTATGTATGGGATTCCTTTGTGAATTATTAATAAGAATGTATTTAAGGATTTTTATTCTTACGGGATGGGCAAAAGCATCAGATATCTTTGCTGTTAATAGTATTTCATTTTCTTCATTATCGAAAATATCTTTTCTTATTCTCATAGTTTACCTCTTATCTTATCGATTTCTTCTATAAACGGAAGAGCGCTTTAAGCTTTTCTGCTTAATATTGAAATGAATTCATAGATATAACTATAAGACATTATTCAGATTAGGTCAATAGAATAGGAAAGGAGAGATAAAGAGAAATAGCATTTATCAACGCTATTTCTCATTTTTTAAAGTATTAGCTCAAGCAGTCTAGGATTACCCATTCCGGCAACTCTCATTTTTGCGGTTTTCAGAATTGTTGTTTTTAGCGTCATTACAAACAGCATCCTGGACTCTGATAACTTTTTTACTTTTCATCTATTTATCCCTCCTTGATAATTATTATTTGTCAATATCAGATATATTATAAATATAATTTGAGGAAGTTTTCCTTGAATTATACCATTTCTTCAATTAAATAATATATTGGAAAAAATTAAATTTGATTTTTTATTGAAAAAATTGACTGACATGTTATAATAACAAGTGGACTAAATTTTTGCCTCATTAGCTCAGCTGGTAGAGCACCTGACTCTTAATCAGGGTGTCGCGCGTTCGAGCCGCGCATGGGGTACCAGGAAAAAAGCCAAGCTTCAATATGAAGCTTGGCTTTGTTGTTTGTATAAAAAGTTTATCCTTCTGCTTATATAGGATAGGATGATGATCTCATGAACATTTTTTGTTGTAATATGTCGCTCGGACGACTATAATAAATCTGTAACTTGATAAATGAAGGTGTTGTTGAGGATGGAATATATATCCGCAATAGAGGCTTCCAAAAGATGGGGTGTTTCTTTAAGACAAGTGCAGCGGCTATTAGCCGATAAAAGGATACCATATGCAAAAAAATGCGGCAGGTTGTGGATGATTCCTTATGATACAGAAAAACCCGTCGACTTGCGAAGAGAAAAAAAGATGTCAGGAATATCACTGGACTCCGAGCTTGTTCATATGATTGAAGCTACTTCTTTACCTATGCCTATACATAATCCCGATTCAATTTTGGAAATCGTGAAGGAAGAAAAGGAACGGCTTCAATACGAGAGCGAGCTTGCTTATTTGAGAGGTGATTTCGAAAGTGCGATGCGCTGTTACGATAAAACCGAGGGAAACGATACGGCAAGGCTGCGTGCGTCTTTGGTAGCAGTTGCAGCAGCTATCAGTCTGGGAGATTATCCTGCATATTTAAAGATCGAAGCTTATCTCAAAAGCTATTTGAGCAAAGGGAATGACAGAGTTTGCTCTGCTGTTGCGGAGCTTGCACTGGCCAGCGTTGCCGTCAGCGTGTTTGCTCCGAATATGGTTCCTGACTGGTTAAAGGAAGGAGATTTCAGCGCTTTTCCGTCGCAATGTAAATTATCGTATTTGATTTATTTACGTTCAAAATATTTTATAAGTATTGAGAAATATGAACTTGCGCTGGCTGTAGCGCAGACCGCTCTAACCTTTTGTGCATCGGAGAGGGAAATTACGTTTCAGGAGATCTATATGCGAGTAGTATGTGCTATCGCTTGTCATTGTCTTGAGCGTGAGAATGAGGCTAAACGCTGGCTGAAGGAAGCCATGTGTATTGCTCTGCCTCACGGCTTTATTACGCCATTCGCAGAGCATGTTTCAGATTTTGGTGGTCTTGTAGAGCAGTGCCTTGAGGAGACATTTCCCGAGCGTTGCAATGCCATCATCAGTCAATGGCAGTGCACTGTTTCTAACTGGATTGTTTTTCATAATCGTTTCACAAAGGATAATATCTCGTTTATCCTTTCCCGGAGAGAGGCTCATATTGCAATACTGGTGGCACGCCGAGTCCCTTACGCAAAAATTGCCAAGCAGTTTAATATTTCCGTCGGCAGACTCAAGAACATAATGCTGGAAATCTATGAGAAGCTGTATATATCCAGTCGTGATGAGCTTGCGCAGTACGTTTTGATAACGCATAAAGGAGACAGGTCATGAACAAAGAGCTTGTTGCTTATTTTCGCCTGCAGGCCATTATTGCCGCTGCTTATAATTTTTTTATCAGTGGAATGATTTCCGGTTTGATATATCATAAGGTGGATTTAGTGAAGGCAGATACGATCAGTATTGCCATTGACATTACTATTACATGTCTGCTGACTTTTTTCATCAGCACGCCTTTTAGCAGGGCAAGTCTGCGCAGAGATAAGATCGAAGGTATTTTTACTGTAAAAACGCCGTTGGCACGCCTGTTGGCATGGCTTTACCGCTACCCGGTTCTGCTTTGTGTTGTACTTAGCTTATGCACCTCGCTCATTTTATCTGTACTGACAGCCATGTTTTTATCGCTGTTAGGGGTGAATGCGGTTCCGTTTTACTCCTATGTCGCATTCAAAAGCGTGCTTTGTGCGGTGCTTGGTACTTTTGCCACATGCGTAGTGCTTTATGCCGGAATGTGCCGGCAGAATTAATAAGAATTGATCTTAGCAAGCCTTATTTTGAAGAAAATATTTTATTGAGTTTATAAATATTTATATTTTATTGAATATAAGTTTGGGTATAATAATAAATAACGTTTTACATAGGAGAGGAAAAATGTACAGTATTATTAGTAGATGGAATCAAATAAGTTTAGTTAAAAGAATAGTTATTGGTCTGATTGTTGGTATTTTATTAGCACTTTTTATTCCGGACATTGCTGCGCCGGTTGTTATTCTTGGAGCATTGTTTGTAGGCGCATTAAAAAGTATTGCACCTATTTTAGTTTTCTTTTTAGTTATGTCTGCAATATGCCAGCATAAGGCCGGCCAAAAAACCAATATGAAAACGATAATCATACTTTATATTACAGGGACATTTATAGCAGCATTGGTCGCAGTTTTAGCGAGCTTTTTATTTCCGACAACTTTGACGCTTGGAGCAGGCGTTGAAGAGATAACCCCGCCGACAGGTGTGACGGAAGTTATTAAATCTTTACTGTTTAATATCGTGGACAATCCAATAAAGGCACTTTTTAATGCCAATTATATTGGGATATTGGTCTGGGCTGTGTTACTTGGTATAGCATTAAGAAAAGCATCCGAAAGCACGAAAGATATGGTTAGTAATTTTTCCGAAGCATTATCTAAAGTGGTTAAATGGGTTATAAATCTGGCTCCGTTTGGCATCTTAGGTCTTGTATTTGAATCAATTGCCACAGGAGGGATCCAGGCATTAATAAGCTACAGTAAATTGCTTGTTGTGCTTATTGGCAGTATGTTATTCATAGCGCTTATAGTCAATCCTATTATTACATTTATATGTATTCGCAAAAACCCATATCCGCTTATATTTAAATGCTTAAAGGACAGCGGAATAACTGCCTTCTTCACACGAAGCTCAGCAGCAAATATACCTGTAAATATGAATCTTTGCGAAAGATTGGGATTGGACAAGGACACCTATTCCATTTCAATTCCTTTAGGAGCTACGATAAATATGTCGGGTGCGGCTATAACGATTACTATCTTATCTCTTGCAGCTGCAAATACATTGGGTATTCAAGTTGATATAGGTACAGCATTTATTCTATGCATTATTTCTACAATAAGTGCCTGCGGCGCTTCAGGAGTTGCAGGAGGTTCGTTATTGCTTATTCCGCTTGCGTGCAGCTTATTTGGTATTCCAAATGACATTTCAATGAAAGTAGTAGGAGTAGGTTTTGTCATAGGTGTACTTCAGGATTCATTTGAAACAGCCCTCAATTCTTCTACAGATGTAGTTTTTACGGCTGCCGCGGAATTATTTCGCCTGAGAAAGCAGGGGAATTGATTTCTTCTAACATTATTCAATTTATAGATTGAAAATATTTTTTTAAAAACAAAGCATCTTTGACATTTCAAAGATGCTTTTATATTTACTCTTTCTCTTCTTTGTTTTTTTCTAATAAAAGCTTGTTATATTTGACAATAGCAGCATTGAGATTTTGGCTTGCAGATAAAACTTCCTTGTCTAACAGATCCCAATTCGATTTTTCAATTACATCTAATAGAGTTTTTCTTAATTCCTCTATATCATTGAGAAGCGATTCGATTTCGGTCATCATTTACCTCCATTTTGATTAATAGGGTCTTTGTTGTTGCTTTATAAAGATTAGTATATACAAATAGATCAATAGAATAACATAAAAAAAATTTAGTATTTCCGGTTATTATTATATATTTCTTCAATGTTTTTCACAATCTGCCATTAATTGTCCCCAGATTCCGATAAATATTTTGCATAAGTTTATATATAATAGAAACAATTCAAAGGGGGGAGTATATATGTTATTTAAAGAGATGATCAGACAAGTCTTTGCAGGGGGCAGACGTTTTCGTTTAATAAACATAAAAATAGCCGATCAGCTTGAAAAGTTGGACAAGAATCAATATACAGTTATTCAGGATTTTGAAATTAAAGATTATAAGAATAAAAAAATGATAATTGATTATATTATTATTTCTGAATACGGAATTTTTGTTATCAACGTAAAAAGATTCAAAGGGCTTATATACGGTTATGAAACGGATTATCTTTGGCATCAAAATAAAAACGGAAATATTGAAAAATTTTTTAACCCATTTTTTCAGAATCAAAGGCGTATTGATGTATTAAAAATATTTTTACAGGATTTTAAAGAAATTGAATATCATAATATTGTTGTTTTTTCTGACGCGGCAGAGTTCTATATAGAAAATGTTTTTCAGAATCATTTGATCCATGTCGGGGAGCTGTTTTCGGAAATAGCATCTATACAAAAAATTAATATTTCAGAAGAAGCAAAAGAAGAAATAACAAAAAAATTAATATACTGCATTGAGGATCAAAGACAGAAAAAAGATGAATATATAAACGTATTGATAGAGAATAATAAAAAGAGATTACTTGATGTGATGATAAAAGAAATACATTAATGGGCTGATAGCCCATTTTTATATTGTCAATAGAGCGTTTTTAAAAGGATGCTGTATTGACATATGTTAAAAAAATTGATACGGTTTTTTAAACGATATATTTAGCGTTGAGGAGGATTATATGAGCTTTAAATCAGATATAGAAATCGCTCAAGAAGCAGAAAAAATACTAATTAATCAAATTGCGGATAAAATCGGAATAAAAGAGGAGTATGTTGAAAATTATGGGAAATATAAAGCGAAAATAGATTATAATCTACTATCCGATGTTAAGAAAGAAAACGGCAAGCTTATTTTAGTAACAGCTATCAATCCTACACCTGCAGGAGAAGGCAAAACAACAACTACGGTAGGTTTGGGAGATGCATTAAGCCGATTAGGGAAAAAAACCATCATTGCTTTGAGAGAGCCTTCCTTAGGGCCCGTGTTTGGCGTAAAAGGCGGAGCGGCAGGAGGCGGTTATGCTCAGGTCATCCCAATGGAAGACATAAATCTTCATTTTACCGGAGATTTTCATGCAATAGGCGCGGCAAACAATCTTATTGCTGCAATGCTGGACAACCATATACATCAAGGTAATGCATTAAATATAGATGTTCGAAGAATTGTTTGGAAACGGGCAATGGATATGAATGACCGACAGCTCCGTTTCATTATAAATGGGTTGGGGGGAAAAGCAAACGGAATGCCCCGTGAAGACGGATTTGACATTACAGTTGCTTCCGAGGTCATGGCAGCTCTATGCTTAGCAAACGATTTGGATGACTTGAAAGAGAGATTGGCAAATATGGTGGTGGCATATTCTACAGAAGGAGCAGCAATAACTGTCAGAGATTTGAAAGCACAGGGAGCTGCAGCAGCGTTGCTGAAGGATGCTTTAAAACCAAACCTTGTACAGACCCTTGAACACACACCTGCGTTCATACACGGTGGACCTTTTGCAAATATTGCCCATGGATGTAATAGTGTAATGGCAACAAAGATGGCACTTAAGCTGGGGGATTATGTTGTTACAGAAGCAGGCTTCGGTGCAGATTTGGGAGCTGAGAAATTTATAGATATCAAATGCCGGCTTAGCGGACTCAGACCGGATGCAGTGGTGATAGTAGCTACTGTGCGTGCATTAAAGCATCACGGAGGATGCCCAAAGGACAAGCTTAATGAAGAGGGCTTGGAAGTACTTAAAAAAGGATTGCCGAATCTGCTTAAGCATGTTGAAAATGTAACTGAAAACTTCGGACTTCCTGTGGTTGTCGCTATAAACAGATTTCCTACGGATACGGAAAAAGAATTAAAATACATAGAAGAAAAATGCAATGAACTGGGTGTTCGCGTTGCTTTATCAGAAGTATGGGCAAAAGGCGGCGAAGGCGGAGAAACCTTGGCTCGTGAAGTATTGGAGCTTATTGATAAGGGAGATAATAAATTTAAATTTACTTATCCGGATGAAGCAGGAATTAAAGAGAAAATTGAAGCCATATCAAAGAAGATATACGGAGCAGAGGGTGTAGATTTTATCGGTCAAAGTTACAAACAAATAGAAGAGCTTGAAAAAATGGGATACGGAAAGCTGCCTATTTGTATGGCAAAAACTCAATATTCGCTTTCCGATGATCCATTAAAGCTTGGTAGACCGGAAGGATTCAGAATTACTATAAGGAATGTGAAGGTTTCGGCGGGAGCAGGATTTATTGTTGCACTGACGGGGGATATTATGACAATGCCGGGACTGCCAAAAGCACCTGCTGCGGAGAAAATCGATGTGGACAATACGGGAAAAATATCTGGACTCTTTTAAGGTCTCAGGGCTATGGAGTTGAACTGAAAACTGAAAACTGACAACTGAAAGATAAGGAAGAAATTTTGCTTTCAGCAAAATTTCTCCGTTGAACAATAGTTAAACAATATTTGAACAATAGTTAAGCGATTGTTATTGATTAAAACACCCGAGACCTTAGACCAGAGACCTGAGACCTGTGTCGGACCCCTAACCACTAATCACTTATTTAAAGGAGTATAGATAAAATGCTGGATAAATCCTGTAAGGAATTTATAGAATTATTGTCCTCAAAAGCGCCTGTGCCGGGCGGCGGCGGCGCCAGTGCTTATGTAGGAGCGCTCGGTATGGCTTTAGGCTGCATGGTTGGAAATCTGACTCTGGGCAAAAAGAAATATGCAGATGTAGAGGAAGATATCAAAGAATTACTTTGTAAATCAGAAGAGATCATTCAGGAGTTAAATGATTTAGTTGAGAAAGATGCCAAAGCATTTTATCCTTTGTCTCAAGCATATGGATTATCAGCAAATACGCAGGAGGAAAAGGAATCAAAAGAAGCAGCTCTTCAACAGGCTTTGACTGAGGCAACATTAGTGCCTTTGCAAATAGCGGAGGTTTGTAAAAAAGCTATTGATTTGCACCAATCCTATGCAGAAAAAGGCACCAGGATCGCAATAAGCGATGTAGGAGTGGGAGTTGCATTTTGTAAAGCGGCACTTCAAGGAGCAAAGCTGAATGTATTGATCAATACTGCCATAATGAAGGATGAGGAACTCAAAAAGGATGTTCTTAAAAGATTAGAGGAAATTGAAAATGCGGGTATAAAAAAAGCAGATTTTATATATGAGCAGGTTGAAAAAATGCTGGGAGGAAAGTAATATGCCAATAATACTTAAAGGAAAACCGGTTGCAGACGAAATTAAAGAAAGATTGAAGGAAGAGGTTTTAGATTATAAAAAAAGAGGAATAGCTCCCACAATGGCAATTATTCGGGTAGGACAAAGAGAAGATGATATAGCTTATGAAAACAGCATAATAAAAAATTGTGACTCTATCGGCATAAAAGTCGTAGTTTATGAAGCTCCTGCGAATATATCCATGGAAGCATTTGAGAATCTCGTAAAACAAGTGGATTTAAACGATAAAATACATGGAATACTTGTTTTTAGGCCGCTTCCGAAGCATCTGGATATGGAATTGATACAATCTCTTGTTTCTCCCCAAAAGGATATTGATTGTATGAATCCCATAAATCTTCAAAAAGTTTTTGAAGGGGATGAAACAGGATTTAAGCCGTGTACACCGGAGGCAGTTATAGAAATATTAAAGTATTATAAAATACCAATAGAAGGAGCAAAAACATGTATTGTTAACAGAAGTCTGGTTCTCGGCAAGCCTTTGGCTATGATGCTGCTTGCAGAAAATGCCACAGTTGAAATATGCCATTCGAAAACCAAAAACCTGGCAAAACAAGTAT
The DNA here is from genome assembly GCA_012519645.1 of Clostridiales bacterium. Taxonomy (GTDB): domain Bacteria; phylum Bacillota; class Clostridia; order Peptostreptococcales; family JAAYPU01; genus JAAYPU01. Next base: position 13,779 of record JAAYPU010000140.1, read on the forward strand.
CAGGTGCGGAGATAGTAATTACGGGAACAGGCAAAGCCAAAATGTTTGATAATACATATTTTAATTCAGGTTCTGTGGTAATAGACGTAGGTATCAATTATGAGGGCGATAAGATGTGCGGAGATGTAAATTATGAAGATGTGGCTGACAGGGTGTCAGCTATCACACCTGTTCCCGGAGGCGTGGGTACAGTAACAAGTACCATTTTGCTGAAGCATGTATTACAGGCGGTTAAACTAACTAATAACTGATAACTAAGAACTAAGAGTTGAAGTGACTTTTGCAAAGCATTGCAAAAGTAATCATTATATAAATTAAAAATATCTTTGCATGATGAAGAACAAGGAAATGGTTATTTATATATGTGGTTATCTCAGTCAAAAGAAAGGAGATATAAAATGGCTAAATTGACAATCCAA